>DASUGG010000227.1:0-9572 GCA_036274135.1 Geminicoccaceae bacterium | reverse complement strand
CATCGTGCTCGGGGTCTGCGCCAAGATCGGCCACGACCTGATCGTCAGGCCGGCGGATCTCTACTCGCTGGGGCTGGCCGGCAACCCGTGATCCGGCGGGCGGGCCGTGGCCACGCCGGCCGCGCCGACTTGCGCCACGCGCACGCCGTACCTTGACGGCCCCGAGGGCCTCGGCGATGTTGCGCGCGTCCCGTCTGCCCCGCCGAGTTGTCGATGGTCATCTACCTGCCGATCGCCGAGATGTCGGTGAACCTGTTTCTATTGCTCGGCCTGGGTGGTGCCGTCGGCTTTCTGTCGGGTATTTTCGGCATCGGCGGCGGTTTTCTGATGACGCCGCTTCTGATCTTCATCGGCATTCCGCCGCCGGTCGCGGTCGGCACCGAGGCGAGCCAGATCCTGGCGTCGTCGTCCTCGGCCGCGCTCGCCCACATGCGCCGCGGCAATGTCGACCTGCGCATGGGCATGGTGCTGGTGGCGGGCGGCTTCATGGGCTCCGCTCTCGGCGTCTGGCTGTTCGCCCTGCTCCGCCAGCTCGGCCAGATCGACCTCGTGATCTCGCTCTGCTACGTGCTGTTCCTCGGCACGGTCGGCGTGGTCATGCTGGTCGAGTCCGTGGGCGCCTGGTTCCGCCGGCGCTCGCGCCCCGGCACCTTCGCCAGGCGGCACCGGCATCTCTGGCTGCACGGCCTGCCGTTCAAGATGCGCTTCCACCGCTCGCGCCTCTACATCAGCGCGCTGACGCCGCTGGGACTCGGCTTCTTCGTCGGCATCCTCGCCTCGATCATGGGCGTCGGCGGCGGCTTCCTGATGGTGCCGGCGATGATCTATCTTCTCGGCATGCCGACCGCCGTGGTGGTCGGCACGTCACTGCTCCAGGTCGCGTTCGTGACGGCGGTGACGACCTATCTGCACGCGGTCAACAACTATACGGTGGACGTGGTGCTGGCGCTGGCGCTGATCGTCGGCGGCGTGATCGGGGCGCAGCTCGGCTCGAGCGCCGGCGCGCGCCTGCGCGGCGACCAGCTGCGCATCCTGCTGGCGCTGCTCGTGCTGGCGGTGTGCGTCAAGCTCGGCCACGACATGATCGTGACGCCGAGCGATCCCTACTCGCTCGCTTCGGCCAGCCACCCATGAGGCGGCCGTGCGGCTGTCTCGCGCCGACGGCGTTCCTGGCGGTCGCCCTCGCCACCGCGCCGGCGCGCGGCGAGGGCCTCGTGGCCGACCTGTCGGAGCATCTGATCGCCATCACCACCGCGTTCGTGGGCACCGATGTCGTGCTGTTCGGCACGAGCGACGGCGGCGCCGACATCGTGGTCACGGTGGTCGGCCCGCGCCAGAACCAGATCGTCCGGCGCAAGGGCCAGATCGCCGGCATCTGGGTCAATCGCGAGAGCCTCGAGTTCGAGCGGGTACCGACCTATTACGCGGTGGCGACCAGCGCGCCCCTCGACCAGATCGCGCGCGCCGACGTGCTCGCCCGGCACGAGCTGGGCATCGAGCATCTGCGCCTCGAGCCGGTCGACGCCGCCGGCCTCGCGGAGAGCCATATTGACGCCTTCCGCGAGGCCCTGGTGCGCAACAAGCAGCGGCAGCGTCTGTACAGCAGCGCCCCGCCGCCGGTAAGCTTCCTCGGTCCCAGCCTGTTCCGCACCACGCTGAGCTTCCCGGCCAACGTGCCGCCGGGCATCTACCAGGTTCAGGTCTTCGAGCTCGAGGACGGCTATGTCAAGGACGCGCAACGCAGCGCGCTGGTGATCAGCAAGGTCGGCCTCGAGGCCGACCTGTTCGACTTCGCCCAGCAGCGCGCACCGCTCTACGGCTTGCTCGCGATCGTGATGGCGGTAAGCCTGGGCTGGCTCGCCGGGGTGATCTTTCGACGGAGCTGAACCATGGCTGAAGACACGAACCCGCCGGCCGAAGATGCAGCCGAGCCCGCTCCGGCGGCGGCCGAGCGCATCTTTCTCGTGGTGGTCGACGAGACCGAGGAGATGCAGAAGGCGCTGCATTTCGCCTGCCGCCGCGCCCTGCATACCGGTGGTCGGGTCGCCCTGCTCTACGCCATCGAGCCGCCCGAGTTCCAGCACTGGCTCGGGGTCGAGCGCGTGATGCAGGAGGAGGCCCGGCAGCAGGCCGAGCAGACCCTGCAGCAGCTCGCCGCCAAGGTGCAGGCGATGACCACCAAGATGCCGGTCCTCTACTTGCGCGAGGGCCGCCGGCGCGACGAGCTGCTGGCGCTGCTCAAGGAAGAGCCGACGATCTCGCTGCTGGTGCTGGCGACCGCCGCCGGCCGCGAGGGGCCGGGGCCGCTGGTGACCTATCTGGTGAGCCAGCTCGGCGGCGAGCTCGAGGTGCCGGTCACCCTGGTGCCGGGCCTGCTGACCGAGGAACAGATCGACACCGTGACCTGAGAGGGCCGGCGGGCGCCCTGCGCATCCTGCAGGGCAGCAGAGCGCATTTGGGGCTTGTCGCGCGGCCCGCAGCCGACCAATCTTCATTCAGAACAGTTGCGCGCACCACCTTGGGCACCGTCGGAGGTAAACTGATGAAGCGCGCGTGCGTGCGGTGGCGCCGTCGGGAGGCGCTCGGCCTCCTGGCCACGGTCGCGGTGTTGCCGCTGATCGCACCCGCCCTGGCGGTACAGCCCGCCCGCGGCGAGGTCACGCCGGCCGAGGCGGAAGCGGCGGTCCGCGACCTGGCGGCCGAGATCTGGCGGGTGCTCGGCCGGGCCGATCTCGGCGATCAGGGCCGCGTCGACGCCATCACCCTCCTGCTGGACGAGGCGACCGACGTCGGGCTGCTCAGCCGCCTCGTCCTCGGCCGCTACTGGCAGCAGCTCGACGAGCAGCAGAGGGTCCGCTACCAGGCGCTGTTCCGCGACGTCGTGATGCGCAACTTCGCCAGCCGCCTCAACCAGCAGGCCAAGGACGCGCACGGGCCGTTCGCGGAGCGCTTCGTGATCGCTTCCAGCGCCCCGGCTGGCAAGCAGGACGTGCTGGTCCGCTCCCGGGTGCGACCGGAATCGCGCGACACGATCGCGGTCGACTGGCGGCTGCGCGGCGGCGATCACGGGCCCGTGATCATCGACGTGATCATCCAAGGGGTGAGCCTCCTGGTCTCGCAGCGCTCAGAGTTCGCCGCGGTGATCGAGCGCAGCGACATCAAGGGGCTGCTGGCCGAGCTGGAAGCCCGGGCGAGCCCGACGAAATCCTGATCCCGGCAGGCGAGCGGCTGCCGCCTGCCTTGCCGGATGCACGGCACTTCGGCCGCGACAGACGGTCAGGCATTGCAACCGCGGGTCCCCGCCGCCATCCTAAAAGGTTGTGCCTTCGTATCGGCGCCGCCATCAGGACCAGCCGCGGAGCAGGGGGTTTGCCCATGCAGGTGCCACTCAAGATCAGCTTCCACAACATGGCCGCATCCGAGAGCATCGAGGCGCGCGTGCGCGAGCGCGTCGCGCGCCTGGAGCGCCTTGCCGACGGCATCGTGTCGTGCCGGGTGTCGATCGAGGCGCCGCACAAGCAGCCGCACCGCAGCACCGTCGGCATCACCATCGACATCGGCGTGCCGGGCAAGGACATCGTGGTCAAGCGCGAGCAGCGCCACCACGAGAGCCGGGACGACGCCTATCAGGTAATCAACGTCGCTTTCGACGTCGCCGAACGGCAGCTCGAGGAGCACCGCGATGTCCTCCGCCGCGAGGTCAAGACGCACGAGGGCGCCGTCTACGCCCGCATCGTCCGGCTGTTCCCGCAGCAGAGCTACGGCTTCATCGAGACGCCGGGCCAGCAGGACGTCTACTTCCACCGCGTGGTGGTCGAGGACGATGCCTACGACCAGCTCGAGGTCGGCAGCGAGGTGCATTACGTCCTGGCCGACGACGAGGGACCGATGGGCCCGCAGGCGAGCCGCGTGCGTCTCGTGCGCGGCCGCCATCCGCTGCGCTAGCTTGCGGTGCGCACGCACGGCCGGCGGCGATGCAGGTCGGCGCGGCGGCCGCGCACGGTCCTCCGGGGGGCTCGCCTTGCGGCGCTCTAAGGATAGATGATGATCGTCGTGCCGTCGTCGACCCGCGCCCAGACCTCGTCGATCTCCTCGTTGGTCAGCGCGATGCAGCCGTCGGTCCAGTCGCGGCGAGGATGGCCGATGCGCTCGGCCGTGACGCCGTCCGGCAGGCCGTGCAGCATGATCTGGCCGCCCGGCGAGACGCCCCAGCGGATCGCGCGCACGTCGTCGTGCGTGCGCGGATAGGAGATGTGAATCGCGCGATGGAAGCGGCTGTAGGGATTGCGCCAGTCGAGGGTGTAGACGCCCTCCGGCGTGCGGCCGTCGCCCTCCCGCAGCTTGGTGCCGACCGGCTCGCGGCCGAGCGCGATCGGGAAGGTCTTGAGCACGCGGCCGGTGCGCTGCAACTCCAGGATACGCTCGCTCTTGTAGACCACAACCAGATCGGCCTTGGTCAGCGGGCCCGGCGCCAAGTTGGCGCGCGCCGGCTGCGCCGACAGCGCCCCGGGCGCCAGCATCAGCGCAAGTGTCGCGGCGAGAAGCAGCCGCACCCGGCGAGGCTTTGTTTCTTGATCGGTCTGGCGCATGTCCGTTAGTTCTATGGAAATCCGCGGCGCTGTAAATAGCTGGTCCGCAGAGCTGACAGCAACCGCTGCGCAAGGCGAGAATGTCCGAAAAGTACCCTAACAAATGGTTGCACCGGCCGCTCGTGCGGCTGGCCGCGGCGCTCTGCCTCGCCGCCGCGACCCCGGCGGCCAGCGCCGCTGCCGGCCTCCTGGACAGCTTCGGCGGGATCCGGGAGACCACGAGCTACCGCGCGACCTACGACGATACGCTGCTGGACGTCGCGCGCCGCTTCGACCTCGGCTATGTCGAGATCGTCGCCGCCAATCCCGGCACCGATCCCTGGATCCCCGGCGAGGGCACCAACGTCGTGCTGCCGACGGTGCACCTGCCGCCGGAGGCCGAGCCCGAGGGGATCGTCGTCAACCTCGCCGACATGCGCCTCTACTACTTCCCAGGCGCGGGCCAGCCGATGGAGTCTTTCCCGATCGGCATCGGCCGCGACGGGCTGACCACGCCGCTCGGCTCGACCACCGTGGTGCGCAAGACCAAGGATCCGGTTTGGCGGCCGACCCCGCGCATGCGCGCCGAGAAACCGGAGTTGCCGCAGGCCGTGCCGCCCGGGCCGGACAATCCGCTCGGCAACCGGGCCATGTATCTCGGCTGGCCGCAATACCTGATCCACGGCACCAACAAGCCGCTCGGCATCGGCCGCCGCACCAGCAGCGGCTGCGTGCGCATGTATCCGGAAGATGTCGAGTATCTCTACGATCGGGTGAAGATCGGCACCAAGGTGACCGTGGTCGACCAGCCGATCAAGCTGCGCTGGATCGACGGCGCGCTGTACATCGAGGCGCATCCGACGCAGGCGCAGAGCGACCAGATCGAGGCGACCGGCACGTTCGACCCAATCCTCGACAGCAAGGTGGTCGACCAGGTCCTGGCCGCCGCCGGGCCGAACGCGTCGATGCTGGACTGGAGCCTGATCCGCCAGGCGACTCTCGAGCGGCGCGGCTACCCGATCCGGATCACACGCTGACGCGCGCCGCCGCGCCGCTCACCCGGCCCGCCGCGCGGTCGGCCGGGCGTCGGTGCGACCCGCAATCGCACGAAGCCGCCAGCGGCGCTCCTTCCGGCCTGCCGGGAAGGGCAAGGGGCGCCCCGCAGGCTGCGGAGCGCCCCGGCAAGCGCAAAGCGCGGGCAACCGCCCGAGCGGATCCGATCGCCTGGTCCTGCTGAACCGTGCTCGGCCGGGCGCCGCGGCGACCTTCCTACTTGCGCAGACCCTGCGCCATGGCGCGATCGGACCGCTCCGCCGCCATCTGCGCGCTCGAGGCCGAGTCGGCGGCCTGCTGCGCGGCGGCAGCCGCACGGTCGGCCGCCTGCGCGGCGCGATCGGCCGCGGCCTGGGAGGCGGCCGCGTCGGCACGCGCCTGATCCAGCATCGACCTGTCATCGGAACTCATGCTGGAGCAGGACGCGAGCGCGGCGACGCCAGCAGCCAGCATGCCCATGCGAAGGCCAAGTGTGAGCTTGCTCATCTAAACCCTCTTCCTGATCATCGACGGTTGAGTGCGACGCATGTTACGCGTGTGATCCGGGTAAATAAATGTGAAATTCGGCGCTTTCTTCGATTTTCGCGCGCTGTGTCGCGGCGGCGACGCTCCGCCGCTCACCATCTGCGCACCGGACCGGTATCCACGTGCACGAAGTCGGAACTTGGATAAAAGCCGACGCCACCCCGAGCGAGGTCGAGCGCCGCCTGCCGCACCTCGCGCAGCGGCCGCCCCGGCAGCCGGATGTCGATCGCCTTGCCGTACAGATGGTAGCTGTTCTTCGCGACGCCGCCGCTGTGCGCCGCCAGCATCGCGTTGGTCTTCGCCGAGCGATAGCCCGAGATGACGTGGATCGGCCCGTCATGGCCCATCCGGCCGCACAGCCGGCAGAGCAGGTCGAGCAGGTCCAGGTCGATCGCATGCACCTCGCCGGTGCGGAAGTCGCGCAGGTGCCAGTCGATCTCGGCCAGCGCCGCCGGCAGCGGGCCACCGTCCTGCCAGAACACCGTCGACAGCGATTCCTCGGTGTGCAGGTTGTAGAAGCTCAGCCGGTGCGCGTCCGGGACGGCGGCGCGGGCGATCCGCCCGAGCGGCGACCCGAGCACGCAGCCCGCCGCGGCAAGCCCCAGGAAGCGGCGGCGGTTCCCCTGACCTTCGCGTGACACCTTGCGTCTCCCCGATCCGTTCCGACGACGGGCCGTGTCGGCGCTGCCATCCTGGCACAGCCTAGCAGGCCTGAGAATAGCGGCGCGTTAACGGGCACCGCCCCGGGACCGGCGCATTTCAGAGCTTGAGCAAGCCAGCAATTCTTGTAACGTGTCTCGCGGCGGGATGGCCGACGCGGGCCGCGAAGCGGCGCGGCGCCGGTCCGACGCTCGGGGAGGGGGACGGAGACGTCAGGTCGACGGCGGGAATGGCCGCAATGCTGAGGTTGCGCGGTCGCCCGGGTCAGCGGTCGATCTCGACCCGGAATCGAGCGCGTCGCTTTTCGGTGAGGCTATACAAAAAAGAAGCCTGATGCCTGCCCCCATCAAGTCATACGTCCGATGCGTTGACGCCGTAAACCGTGTGGTCGGCCGCTGCGTGATGTGGCTCGTCTTCGTGATGATGGGCGTCCTGCTGTGGTCGAGCGGGTCCAGGACGCTCTTCGACACGTCCTACATCTGGGTCGTCGAGACCGCCCAGTTCGTCATGACCGGCTATTACCTGCTCGGCGGCGGCTACTCCATGCAACTCGATTCGCACGTCCGCATGGACCTGCTCTATAGCCGCTGGGCGCCCCGCACGCGGGCCGCGGCGGACGCTCTCACCGCCGGGCTGATGCTGTTCTACCTAGCCGTCCTGCTGGTCGGCGGCATCTCGAGCACCCAGTACGCGATCGCGTACGGGCAGAAGAACTACTCGTCGTGGGCGCCGCCGCTCGCGCCGATCAAGATCGTCATGGTCATCGGCATCATCCTGATGCTGCTGCAGGTCGTCGCCGAGTTCTTCAAGGACCTGGCCAAGGCGCGCGGGGAGACGCTCGAATGAGCTACCCGCTCATCGCCGGCCTGATGTTCTCCTCGATGATGCTCCTGCTGCTCACCGGGCAGCGGGTGTTCGCGGTGATCGGCTTCGTCGCCGCCGCGTTCGCGCTGGCGCTCTGGGGCCAGGGCGCCTCGGAGATGCCGTTCGCCGCGAGCATCCAGCTCCTCAACTGGTATCCGCTGCTGACCCTGCCGCTGTTCATCTACATGGGCTACATGCTGTCGGAGTCGGGCATCGCCGACGACCTGTACCGCATGTTCCACGTCTGGGCCGGGCCGGTGCGCGGCGGCCTCGCGATCGGCACGATCGGCCTGATGGTGATCATCTCGGCGATGAACGGCCTGTCGGTCGCCGGCATGGCGATCGGCGCCAGCATCGCGCTGCCCGAGCTTCTGCGGCGCGGCTACGACAAGGTCATGGTGACCGGCGTGATCCAGGCCGGCAGCTCGCTCGGCATCCTGATCCCGCCGAGCGTCGTGCTGATCCTCTACGGCATGATCGCGCGCCAGCCGATCGGCCAGCTGTGGCTCGCCGGCGTGTTTCCGGGCCTGCTTCTGGCCGGGCTGTTCATCGGCTATATCGCGCTGCGCTGCTGGATCCAGCCGGGGCTGGGGCCGCCGCTGCCGGCGGCGGAGCGCCAGGTCGGCTGGGGCGAGAAGATCCGGCTGCTCGGCGCCGGCATCCTGCCGCTCCTGATCTTCTTCCTGATGACCGGGCTCTTCCTGATGGGCGCGACCAGCCTGGTCGAGAGCGCCGCCGTCGGCGCGGCCGCCTCGACGGTCGTCGCCATCCTGCGGCGTCGGCTGTCGTTCCAGGTGCTCGAGGACACGGTCCGCAAGACGCTCAGCATCAGCTGCATGTTCATGTGGATCATCCTCGCCGCGCTCTGCTTCGGCGCGGTGTTTGACGGTCTCGGCGCGGTCAACGCGATCAGGCTGCTGTTCCTGGACCAGTGGGAGCTCGGCCCCTGGCAGGTCATCATCCTGATGCAGCTCACCTATCTCCTGATGGGCACCTTTCTCGACGACACCGCGATGCTGGTGATCGTGGCGCCCCTCTACATTCCGCTGGTCGTCTCCCTCGGCTTCGACCCGGTCTGGTACGGCGTGCTGTACACGATCAGCTGTCAGATCGCCTACATGACGCCGCCGTTCGGCTACAACCTGTTCCTGATGCGGGCGATGGCGCCGCCGGAGATCTCGCTGCGCGACATCTACGTCTCGATCGTGCCGTTCGTGCTGGTGATGATCCTCGGGCTCTGCATCATCATGGTGTTTCCGCAGATCGCGCTGTGGCTGCCCAGCCTCTATTACGGCGCCTGATGGCGTGCTGCACGGGCGGGGCGAAAAAGACAAAGGCGTCGGCGAGAGGAGGAACCAGAACAACCAAGGACCCCGGAAAGAGGCCAGATCCGCAACGAGACACCGTCAAGGGAGTGAGAAGATGAGCGAGCACAAGACGAACAAGCGCGAGTTCCTGAAGACGGCCGCCGCGTCCACCGCTTCGGTGGTCGCCGCCGGCACCATCGCGGCGCCCTATGTCGCGCGGGCCCAGAGCCCGATCCGCTGGCGGCTGCAGACCTATGCCGGCTCCACGCTGGCCGAGCACGTGATCAAGCCTTCGATCGACGCGTTCAACGTCGCCGCCAACGGCGAGATGGTGATCGATCTCTACACCGCCGACCAGCTGGTGCCGCAGGGCGAGCTGTTCCGGGCCGTGCAGACCGGGACCATCGACGCCGCCCAGAGCGACGACGATTCGATGGCGGCGCCGGTCGACGTCGCGGTGTTCGCCGCCTACTTCCCGTTCGCCTCGCGCTACAGCCTGGACGTGCCGGCGCTGTGGCACTGGTACGGGCTGAAGGAGATCTGGGAGGAGGCGTACGGCGAGGTGGAGGGCGTCACCTGGCTCAGCACCGGCGCC
>DASUGG010000226.1:0-6788 GCA_036274135.1 Geminicoccaceae bacterium | reverse complement strand
GCGGTCGAGATCGTGCTGTCGGTCGACGAGGTGGCGCGCGAGGCGGCCGGTCTCGCCGCCGAGGGGCCCAAGCCCGAGCGCCTGCGCGCGCTCACCGGCGGGGCGCCGCTGCTGGCGATCGAGAGCCTCGATGCCGGCTATGGCCGCATGCAGGTCCTGCACGGCTTCAACCTCGTGGTCGGCAAAGGCCAGTCGCTCTGCCTGATCGGGCCGAACGGCGCCGGCAAGTCGACCGTGCTGCACTCGATCTACGGCTTCACGACCATCACGGCCGGCGCCATTCGGGTCGGGGATCGCGACATCACCCGCCTGGAGCCGAACGCCCGGCTCAAGGAGGCGGGCATCGCCTATGTCCTGCAGGACAACTCGGTGTTTCCGGACATGACCGTGGAAGAGAACCTGCTGATGGGCGGCTACCTGATGCAGCGGCCGGGCCGGGCCAGGGCGGCGGCGCACCGGGTGCTCGACCGCTATCCGCGCCTCGCCGAGCGGCGCCGGCAGCGCGCCGGCGTGCTCTCCGGCGGCGAGCGCCGCCTGCTGGAAATCTCGCGCGCGCTGATCATGGAGCCGGACGTGCTGCTGGTCGACGAGCCCTCGATCGGCCTCGAGCCGCGCTTCATCGACATGGTGTTCGAGATCCTGGGCGACCTGCAGCGCAAGGAGGGCAAGACGATCGTGATGGTCGAGCAGAACGCCAAGAAGGGCCTGGAGTTCGCCGACATCGGCTATGTGCTCGCCGCAGGCCAGCTGGCGCTCGCCGGGACCGGCGCGGAACTGCTCGCCGACCCCCAGGTCGGCCGGCTGTTCCTGGGCGGCTGAGGGAACGCGGCCGGGAGAGAGCAACGCCCGCGCTCTGTCGGCGATCGCCGCGTCAGGAAGCTCGGGGCGCCGCGCTCTCCACTGCTTGCCGGCGTGCGCAGGCTCACGGCAGCAGCGGCACGCCGATCCTCTGTGCGGCCCGATGCAGGGCCTGGTCCCTCGTCGCCAGCGGCAAGGCCCGCCGGCCGGCGAGCTCGAGATAGCTCGAGTCGTAGGTCGTGAGCTTCTCGGCTCGCGCCAGACCGAGGACCTCGCGCAAGGCCCGCGACGCACTCTCGGCATCGGTCTCGATCGGCAGCCCGGTCAGGAGCTCGACGAATGCCGCCACGCGGGCGGTCGCGATGCGGCCGCGACGCTCGGCCTGCAGCAGAGCATTGCCGACCTCCAGATGCCACAGTCCGGGCACGAGCGCCCCCTCGTCGCGCAGCCGCTCGAGAAGCGCGTCGGTCTGCGGCGTCGCCTCGTCCTCAAAGCACCAGGCGAGCGTGATCGAGCAGTCGAGCACGAACGCGCTCAACGGCGGCCCTCGTCCCGGAGATCCTTCCAGGACAATCCGCCGAGCGTCTGGCCGACGCGCAGCGCCTTGATCCGGGCGATGATTGCGTCCACGCTCGTGCGGTCGGCCGAGGCGGCAGGCACCAGCCGGGCGACGGGCCGGCCGTGCTTCGTGATCACGATCTCTTCGCCTCTGGCGACGCGGTCGAGCAAGGCCGAGAGGTGAGTCTTCGCTTCGAAAGCTCCGACCTCCATCACAGGCTCCAGCTAGATGAATAGACTAGTTTAGCTACGTCGCCTCCACAAGGAAAGCACGTCTTCAGAGGGCGAGGAGCATGGCCAAGCAGCTCTTGCATCTGGTGTTCGGCGGCGAGCTCAAGGACCCGGGCGGGACCGAGTTCGTCGACCTCGAGAAGCTCGACATCGTCGGCATCTACCCGGATTTCAAAACCGCGCGCGCGGCCTGGCAGGCGGCGGCGCACAGAACGGTCGACGACGCCCATGTGCGCTACTTCGTCGTGCATCTGCACCGCCTGCTCGACCCGGATGCGGGCGAGCCGCGCTGAGCTGGCGCGGGATTTGCGGCCATCGCCTGCGGCGGTGTAGCATCGGGCCGTCGACGGGCAGGGGAGCATCGCCATGAAGGTCGCCTTGATCCAGATGAACTCGCAGGACGACAAGGCCGCCAATCTCGAGCAGGCCAGGCGGCTGATCGAGCGGGCGGTGGTCGAGGAGCGGCCGGACCTCGTGACCCTGCCCGAGATCTTCCCGCTGATGACCGACGACCTCGCGCGCAAGCAGGCCGCCGCCGAGCCGGTGCCGGGCGGCGAGGCCTACGGCCTGTTGCAGGAGCTGGCCGCCAGGCACGGCATCGTCCTGCACGGCGGCTCGCTGTACGAGCGCGATGGCGATGCGATGTACAACACCACCGTCGTGTTCGACCGCGACGGCAGCGAGCTCGCCCGCTACCGCAAGCTGCACATGTTCGACATCGTCACGCCGGACGGCAAGGAGTACCGCGAATCGGCGACCTTCCAGCGCGGCGCGCGCACCGTCTGCTTCGATGCGCTGGGCACGCGGATCGGCCTGTCGATCTGCTACGATGTGCGCTTCGCCGAGCTCTACCGGCAGCTCGTGGAGGACGGCGCCAGGCTGATCCTGGTGCCGGCGGCGTTCACGCTGCAGACCGGCAAGGACCACTGGGAGGTGCTGCTGCGGGCGCGCGCGATCGAGACCCAGACCTACGTGCTGGCGCCGGCGCAATGGGGCGCCTTTGCCGGCGGCCGGCGCGCCTGCTACGGCCATTCGCTGGTCGTCGATCCTTGGGGCCACGTGATCGCCAAGGCCAGCGACGGCGTCGGCTACGTCGCCGCCCGCCTCGATCTCGCGGAGGTCGAGCGGGTGCGCGCCCGCATGCCCTGCGCCCAGCACCGCGTGCTGTGAGGCGCGTCCGCTGAGATCACGGGTCAGGGGCTGAGCGAAGCAGGGGCGGGGAGCGCCCGCCGGCGCTCCCCGTAGAGTGCGCTCGACCTAGCGCTCGAGGAAGGACTGCACCTGCCGGATCAGCTCTGGCGCCCGCTTCTCGAGCGAGACGAAGTGGGTGGCGTCGCCGATCGTGACATAGAGCTTCTCGTCGGAACCCAGCTTCTCGAACACGCCCAGCGCGTCCTCCTGGACGGATTCGCGGTCGGCATCGCCGCGGATGACCAGGGTCGGCACCTTGATCTGGCCGGCGTCGTAGACCGGCCGGGCATGGCGCATCTCCCACTCGTCGACCAGAACGCCGTTCGGGGCGCGCACCGCGTCGGCGCCCGTCGGCTCGGCGGTGAGCAGGGTGTCGAACCAGACGTCGAACACCTTCTCCTCGCGCCACGCCGCCTTGTCCGCGGGGACGATCTGATCCTCCCAGATGCCCGCGATCATCTCGGCGTCGACGGCGCGGTAGGCGCCCACGTCCTTCATCTCGTCGAGATTGCCGGGTGCGGCCATCTGCGCCACCCACTTCGGCTCCTCGTTGCTGTAGAGCGGGGCGTAGAGCACCAGCCGGTCGACCTTGTCGTTGTGCGCCGCCGTGTACATGCCGGTGATGGTCGCGCCCCAGGACCAGCCGATCAGGTTGATCTTGTCGGCACCGGTCCGCTCGCGGATGAAGTCGACCGTGTCGCCGAGGTCGGCGACCACCTCCTCGGCCCGGGCGAAAGGCTCGTTCTTCGCGGGCAGCTCGGACATGGTCGGCGGCCGGGTCGAGTGGCCGTAGCCGCGCAGGTCGACATAGTAGGCGGCGAAGCCGCGTTGCGCGATCTGCGTCATCCAGTCGTAGCCCGGCAGCTCGAGATCGAAGGTGTCGCCGCCGAAGGTGGCGCCGTGCACGAACAGCACCGCGTCGCGGATCTCGCGCGGATCGGCGCCGGCCGGCAGGCGCTCGCGGATGTGCAGCTTGATGTTCGGGTCGGTCGAGCTCTGCAGGAAGAGATCCTGCTTCACGGTCGTACCCTGGCCCCAGCCGGGACTCGACGGGACCGCCGCGAGCAGAGCGAGCGCGAAGCCTGCGGTAAGGCGAGGACAGTAGGTTGCCATCATGGTTATCAACTTCCGGTTTCTTGTTGTCCGATGACAATATACCAAAACGAGAACGCGCGCCGCAAGCGCGGCGACAGGCTGCAGCCATCGCGGAACCGGAAGGCGGCTAGGGTCGCCCCACCCGGGCGCGGTGCTTCGTGGGTTCTTCACGGCGACCGCGACCTGCCGAATCCATTGGATAAGAATCGTCAGACTCACACCGGCATCAGCGGCTGATGGGGCAGGGGCGGCAGGATGACCGTGATCGGATCGCCCGGAACGATCTCGCCGCCGGTCAGCACGATCGCCATGACGCCGGCCTTGCGCACGAGATCGCCCCGCGCGTCGCGCCCCAACGTCGCGGCCATCAGGCCGGGCTGCAGCCCGTCCAGCTGCCGGCACGGGTTGCGCAGGCCCGTCACCTCGACCAGCGCCGCGCCGATCTGCAGCCGCGCGCCGGTCGGCAGGCCCAGAAGGTCGATGCCGCGCGTCGTGACGTTCTCGCCCATCAGGCCCGGCGCGAGCGCGAAGCCCAAAAGGCCCAGCTCGTCGTGCAGCTCGGCGTGGATCAGGTGGACCTGGCGCAGGTTCGGCCTGGTGGGGTCGCGCGCGACGCGCGAGCGGTGCTTCACGGTCGTGCCGGCATGCGCGTCGCCCTCGACGCCCTGGCCGGCGAGCAGCCGGATGGCCTCCTGCGGCGCTTTGCTGAAGCTGTGCGTCGGGCTGCGGCTGACGGCGATCACGCGGCCGCTCATCGCCGTCCCCCGCTGCGCGCCGGGCGTGCGCCGGCGCTTTGCCGCGGCGCCGCGCCGGTGCATGCTGCGCCGGCAACCGGCAGGGAGACGATCATGGGGCGGCTGCAGGACAGGGTGGCGCTGGTCACGGGCGCCGGCTCGATCGGGCCGGGCTGGGGCAACGGCAAGGCCACGGCCGTGCTGTTCGCGCGTGAAGGCGCGAAGATCTTCGCGGTCGACCGCGAGCTCGCGGCGGCCGAGCAGACGCGCGCCATCATCGAGGCCGAGGGCGGCGTGTGCGCGGCGCATCGCGCCGACGTCGCGAAGGCGGATGCGGTGCAGGCGATGGTCGACGCCTGCATGGCGGCGTTCGGGCGGATCGACGTGCTGGTCAACAATGTGGGCATCGTGCGCCCCGGCGGCATCGCGACCACCGAGGAGGCCGACTGGGATCTGGTCACGGACGTCAACCTCAAGAGCGTCTACCTGGTCTGCCGCCGGGTCGTGCCGATCATGGAGCGCCAGGGCAAAGGCGCGATCGTCAACATCGCCTCGATCGCGGCGCACCGCTGGACCGGCATCCCTTACGCCAGCTACTACGCCACCAAGGGCGCGGTGGTCTCGCTATCGCGCAGCATCGCGCTGGAATATGCCGGCAAGGGCATCCGCTGCAACTCGGTCTCGCCGGGGCTGATGAACACGCCCATGGTGCATCACGGCCTTACCTCGGCCTACGGCGCCGAAGGCGACGTCGAGAACCTGATCCGGGTGCGCGACGCGCAATGCCCGATGGGCCACATGGGCGACGGCTGGGACACCGCCTATGCCTGCCTGTTCCTCGCCTCCGACGAGGCCAAGTACGTCACCGCGCACGACCTGGTGGTCGACGGCGGCATCACCGCGAAGATGGCGTGAGCGGGGGGCCGACGACGCCAAGCCGACATCCCAACCCATTGAATTCCATACTGTTGATTGGCTTCGTTTCGCATTTTTTTTGCATGCTGTCGGCAGCCTGCCGGCAACTCTCCAAAGTTTGGCATCTAGGTATTATATCCTACAACAGGCCATTTGCCAAGCCGATGGCTCTGCGTCGCGTTGCCCGGGATGCTCGCGTGCCCAGCCCTCCGCTTTAGCCGACGTCGTGCCGCCCGCCGCCGACGCATCGGCGGTAGCCGATGCAAATCGTCAAGGTGGTCGATCCGCCCCTCGGTAAGCGGTGTTCCGCGTGTCCGACTGGGGACGGCGCCAAGTTGCCTATATCGTGGCCCCCATCTCCGATGCCGTGGCTTGATCGTTGATCGGCAAAGTGAATTGTACGGTGATGCCTGGTCCGGCGTTCGGGGTGGCCCATATGCGTCCCCCGTGAGCTTCGACAATCGAACGGCAGATCGATAGCCCCATGCCCGTGCCGCCGGGCTTGGTGGTGTAGAATGAGTCGAACAGGCGTTCAAAACTCTCCGAGTTCAGTCCCGGGCCAGAATCCTGCACGGCGACGAGCACTCCGTCCGACGCATCTTTCCCGGTGCCGATCAGCAACCCGCGCGGCCCTTCGCTGACACCGTTCATTGCTTGGACGGCGTTGATGATCAAGTTAAGCATCACTTGCTGCAATTGGACTCGATCTCCTTGAATGAGCGGCAAGCCCTCCGCGAGTTGCGTCTGCACCGAGACATTGTTTTTCATCACTTCGCCACGGGTCAGGGCAATGACCTCAACGATCGCTTCGTTGACCTCCAGGGCGTCCTTCCGCAAGGGCTCCTTCTTGATGAGGGTACGGATGCGGCCGACGATCTCGGCCGCACGCCTTCCGTCCCTGACGGCACGATCAAGCGCCTGCCGGACCTCGTCCAGATCTGGCGGCTGGGCACCCAGCCAGCGCAAGGCCGCCTGGGCATTGGTGACTCCCGCTCCGAGCGGCTGCATGACTTCATGTGAAATCGAGGCCGCCAGCTCTCCCATGGTGGTGACCCGGTGGATATGGGCAAGATCCGCCCGCGTCTGACGCAGGGCCTCCTCGCCGCGCCTGCGCTTGTACACGGAGGCGAACAGGGCGGCCAGATCGGCGAGCGTGATGCCGGCGATCGCCAGCACCAGGGCGGTAGGATCGAGGGTCGCGCCCTCGTGGGCGCCCTCCATCGTGGCGTGAGCGGTAAAGATGGCCGCCCGCATCCCGGTGTAGTG
>DASUGG010000225.1:0-11008 GCA_036274135.1 Geminicoccaceae bacterium | reverse complement strand
GATGCGGCAGAACCACGTCCGCCACGACGCGCTCGAGGTGATGGAGCGGGTGCCGCCCCTGCCGATGGCCGCCTGAGCGCGCAACGGTAAGTCGGGAGGGCACCATGAATCCCGAGTCACGAGATCTGCTTCCCGACATTCCATCGACGGACTGAAGCACGACTGGGAACTTCTGGACAGATATCATGCATTCTCGGCGGAAATGCTACGAATGTCCCTCGCTGGGATCGGTGCGGTTGGTTTCTTGGTGACGGCCCTGGCTGGAAAGGGCAGCCTACTGAAGGTTCCGCCCGTGTCGCGGTGGGGCATGGTGGTGACGCTGTTCGCGTTGGGTCTGTCCGCCGCCGCTGCATTGGTCCACCGCTTCGCGGCGGCGGACAGCATGGCCTTTCATATTAGCCTGTTGCGCATGGAGTTGCGTGACAAACCGAAGGAAGACAGAGAGCTCGAAAAGGCTTTGCGGGACCGACGTTTGAAGCAGTCTGGATGGCTGCTGTTACTATCCAGCGGGCTCCTGGGCCTTGGAGCTTTGGCACTAGCAGTGTCTTTCATGTTCTTGCTGAAGCCATTGCCAGCTGACGGGCCGCCGCACCCCACGAGCGGCGTGTACGGCTGGGGTGACCTGCGACATCATGGAACGCCGCTCGTGCCAGGGCAGCTGGCTTAAGACACACATCAGAAAGGCACTGCTAACGGCAAACGCAACTTAGGACGCCGTCGCCCGTTGCAAAGCCTTCGCTGAGGGTTCCTCTGGCTGCTTGAACAGCGTCCTTACTACCTTTGCCGCACGGCCGACGTCGTCCATGGGCGGTGGCGCTGAGCCCTCCGGAAAGTTCTGGCCCAGCCAGACCGCGCGGCGCTGCGCGACCAGCGCCTGCTGGATGATCCGCACGTCGCGGGTCAGCCGGCGCGGGCCCGTGACCATCGCGGTCCGATAGACCAGCGGCTGGAACTTCCAGCGCCGCAGCCGCCGCCCCCAGGAGCGGCGCTGCGTCTCGCCGAGCAGCGCGGCGAGCAGCGGCCAGTGGTTGCCGGGGCCGGTGTCGAGGTCGAACATGTAGACCGGCTTGCGCGTCGCGCAGGCCTCGGCCAGCATCGACATGCTCTCGCAGGTCACGATGATCGACTGGGCCAGCGCCAGATAGCCGAGATACGGGTTCTCGGCGTCGCCTGGCCGCCAGCGGTAGATCTCCGCCGGCACGTCGATCGCCGCCTCGAGCGCGGCCATCGCGGCTGCCGGCGTGCGCGCGCTGCTGGTGACCAGCAGCGAGGCGCCGGCCTTGCGGGCGTGCGCGCTCGCGGCGCGCCCGAGCAGGGCCCCCGCCTCGGCGTCCAGCACATAGGGCCCGGCATTGCCGCCGACGATCACGGCGACGTGCGGTTGCGGCAGATGCGCGAGGCGCGGCGCCCACAGATGCGCCGCCTCGGCGAGGCGGGCCTCGGTCACCCGGTGCAGCGGCACGGTGTTCTGCAGCACGTTGGGCGCGTCGGGCAGCCGGTACTGCGGCGTCGTCACGATCAGATCGAAGCACTCCAGCGGCGCCCAGGGCCGCCCGACATGCACCAGCCGGGCGCCTGGCGCCTGGGCCTGGACCCAGCGGCAGGCGGGCTCGTTGCGCCGCCCGGCCGAGATCATCAGCTCGGGCCAGGGCGGCTGCAGCGGGCTGGAGCGCTCCCTGATCACGCCGGTCAGCGTCGGCCCGGCCAGGATGTTGGTGATCAGCTCGGTCCTGCGGAAGGTCAGATGCTTGATCTCGAACGGCCAGCCGAGCGCCTCGGCGAGCGCCGTGATCTGGGCGTTGTCGCCGGCCTTCCTGCCCATCATCAGCCACACGCTCGGCGGCCGCTCCACCGCGCTCTCCTCTGCCCGCCGCCGCAGGATCCCCGCGCGGCTCAGCCGCGGCCGATGAACGGCATCTTGGTGGCCATCACCGTCAGGAACTGGACGTTCGCGTCGAGCGGCATGTTGGCCATGTAGACCACCGCGCGCGCGACGTGCTGGACGTCCATCAGGGGCTCGGGCGCGATCGAGCCATCGGCCTGGGTCACGCCGTCCTTCATGCGCATCGCCATCTCGGTCGCCGCATTGCCGATGTCGATCTGGCTGCTGCAGATGTCGTATTTGCGCCCGTCCAGCGCGAGCGAGCGGGTGAGGCCGGTGACCGCGTGCTTGGTCGCGGTGTAGGGCGCCGAGTTGGGCCGCGGCACGTGCGCCGAGATCGAGCCGTTGTTGATGATCCGGCCGCCCATCGGCCGCTGCTCCTTCATCAGCCGGAACGCCGCCTGGGCGCACAGGAACGAGCCGGTGAGGTTAATGTCCACGACGCGCTGCCACTGCTCGAAGGTCAGGTCCTCGAACGGGATGCCCGGCGCGTTGACGCCGGCATTGTTGAACAGCACGTCGAGCCGGCCGAAGGTCTCCTTGATCCGGCCGAAGAAGGCGTCGACCGATGCGGGATCGCCGACGTCCGTGGGCACCGCCAGGGCGCGCGTCGCGTGCTCGCCCGCTTCCTTCACCGTGCTCTGCAGCGCCTCCGCGCGGCGCCCGGCGAGCGCCACCGCGTAACCCTCGCGCAGCAGCGCCAGCGCCGACTGCTTGCCGATGCCGCTGCCCGCGCCCGTGACCGCAGCGATCTTCCCCTGTGCCATCTTCCCGGCCTCCCTCGTGGCGTGACTGCCCGGAACCTACGTCCGCGGCCCGCGACTGTGAAGCCACCGTGACGCCGCCCGCCTCTGGACCGCACCCCTGCCGCCGGCTAAAAGCCCCTGGGCACCACCAGGAGGGAAGCATGTCGGTCGAGCTCGCGGTCATCGGTCCGCAACGCCCGTTCGTGCTCGAGACGCTCGAGCGCGAGT
Source organism: Geminicoccaceae bacterium (assembly GCA_036274135.1). Lineage (GTDB taxonomy): Bacteria > Pseudomonadota > Alphaproteobacteria > Geminicoccales > Geminicoccaceae > DASUGG01. The sequence continues at coordinate 8,152 of DASUGG010000225.1, read as the reverse complement.
TCACGGTCCACAAGGCGATCGATGCGCCGGACAAGGTCGCGGCGCTGCAGCCGGCCGCCGGGCGCATCCGCGGCGTGGTGACCAACGCGATGGCCGGCCTGCCCTCGACGATCATCGACGCGCTGCCCAATCTCGAGATCTGCGCCATCATGGGCGTCGGCCTCGAGCGGACCGATCTCGCCCGCGCCAAGGAGCGCGGCGTCGTCGTGACCACGACGCCCGTGCTCTACGACGACGTCTCCGACCTCGCCGTGATCCTCGGCATGGCCGCCTGCCGCCGGATCGCCGCGGCCGACCGCTTCGTGCGCTCCGGGCAGTGGCTGCAGGGGCGGATGCCGCCGGCGCAGAAGTTCTCGGGCAAGCGCGCCGGCATCCTCGGTCTCGGCCGCATCGGCACGGCGCTCTGCGCGCGCCTGCAGGGCTTCGGCATGACGATCGGCTACTACGACCCGCTGCCGAAGCCGGGCGTGTCCTTCCGCGCCTACGATTCCGCCGCGGCGCTCGCGCGCAACTGCGACATTCTCTTCCTGTGCGCCGCCGGCGGGCAGGAAGGCGGCCACATCGTCACCGCCGAGGTCCTCGACGCGCTCGGCCCGAAGGGCGTGTTCGTCAACGTCGCGCGCGGCTGGCTGGTCGACGAGCGCGCGCTGGTCGAGGCGCTCACCTCGGGCCGCCTCGGCGCCGCCGGGCTGGACGTGTTCGAGAACGAGCCGCACGTGCCCGAGCAGCTTCTCGCGCTCGACAACGTGGTCCTGACGCCGCACATCGCGAGCAACAACGAGGAGACGATGCAGGCCATGGGCGAGTGCCTGCTCGACAACGTCCGCTCGTGGTTCGCGGGCAAGGGCGCGGTCACCCCCGTCGCCTGAGCGGCCGTCCTTCAGGACGTGAGGTCGGGTGGCGGGGCGCCGCAGCCATCGTCGCCGGCGAGCGCGGCGCGCACCGCACGGCGCACCTCGTCCGGCACGAACGGCTTCTCGATCGCCGGCCGGCCCACGCGCTCCAGGAACACCTGCGCCGAACTGCTCAGCGTGTCGCCGGTGATGAACAGCAGGTGGCGCGCCATCTGCGGATCGCGGCGGCACAGCTCCTCGTAGAGCCCGGGTCCGTCGAGCTGCGGCATCAGGAGGTCGCTGATCACGAGGTCGAACGGCCCGTCGCGCAGGCGCTCGAGCGCCTGCCGGCCGTTGGCGGCCTGCTCCACCACATGCCCGTCGGCCGCCAGGATCTCCGCCAGCATGTGGCGGATGTCCGCCTCGTCGTCGACCACCAGCACGCGCCCCGAGCGCCCGGCCCGGCCCGCCGGCGCGGCGGGTCGCGAGGCAGCGCCCACCGGGCCGACGATCGGCAGCGTCACCACGAACGCTGCGCCGCCGCCCGGCGCGACATCGGCGGTGATCGTACCGTCATGCGCCTCGACGACGCCGCGACAGACCGCGAGGCCGATGCCGGTACCGCCGCCGGAAGACCGGGTCGTGAAGAACGGGTCGAAGATGCGGCTGCGCACCTCCTCGGGGATGCCGGGGCCGGTGTCGCGTACGGCGATCCGCAACTGACCGTGCCGCTGGTCGTGCTCGGCGGCGATGGCGAGCCGCCGCTCGCCGCTCCAGCCGATCATCGCCTGCTGGGCGTTGGTGATCAGGTTGCTGAACACCTGGGTCAGCTGATCCGGATCGGCCATGGTCTGCGGCAGGTCGGCGGGCACCTCCGTCGTGACGCGGATGCCGGCGCTCTCGAGGCCGTAGCTCAGAAGGTCGAGCGCGGCGGCGACCACCCGGTCGACGCGGACCGGCACGCGGGTCGGCGCCTGCTTGCGCGCCATGGCGAGGAAGGTGCGCACGATCTTGGCGCAGCGCTCGGCGGCGGTGCGGATGCTGGCGACGGCCGCGGCGACCTTCGGGTCGAGGCCGGCGTCCGCGAGCATCACCGAGCGGCCCACCACGATCGACAGCGGATTGTTGAGCTCGTGCGCGACGCCGGCGAGCAGCGAGCCGAGGGCGCTGATCTTCTCCGCCTGGTGCAGCGCCTCGCGCTGGCGCGCGATCTCCTCCTCGGCGCGGCGCATCTCCGTGATGTCGGCGAAGATCACCAGCGCCAGACGCTGCTCGCCGCGACGCACCGGCACGCCCGACGACGCGACCACGATCCTGCGGCCGTCCAGCGTGACCAGCGGCCGCTCGGCCTGCGCCATGGCCTCGCCGCGCAGCATCTTCTCGAGACGCGCCTGCGCGCCGGCGCGATCGGCCTCGCCGACGAAGTCGACATAGTGCCGCCCGACGATCGCCTCCGGCGCCGAGGTGCCCAGGATGCGGCAGCCGCCGGGATTGATGAACCGGATGGCGACGTCGTCGTGCAGCAGGATGCCGTACGGCGACAGGTCGACGAGCAGGCGATGCAGCTGCTCGCTGTCGCTCAGCGCCTGCTGGATGCGCTTGCGCTCGGTGATGTCGATCTCGAAGGTCACGACATGCGTGGCCCGCCCGTCGGCGTCGAGCAGCGGCACCTTGCTGCCCAGCATGTCGATCCGCTCGCGGCCCGGCAGCAGGATCGGCAGCTCGTAGAGCTGCGACGGCCTGCCGGTGGCAAGCACGCGGCCTCCCTCCTCGTCCGCCGGCGGCACGTGGTCCGGCGCAAGCACCTCGGAGCGGGTGCGGCCGAGCACGTCCTCGCGGCGCAGCCCGAACAGATCGAGGAAATAGCGGTTGACGAACCGGTAGCGCAGCTCGCGATCCTTGACGTGGACGATCGCCGGCGCCGCATCCATCACCGTATCGAGCAGGTGGAGGGTCTCGTCGGCCTCGCGGCGGGCCCGCACCTGCTCGGTCACGTCGGTGTAGGTGGTCACGTAGCCTTCGTCGCGCATCGGCTGGCGGCGCAGCAGCACGACCGCGCCGTCGGGCTTCTCGATCTGCAGCGTGAACGGCCTGCCGGGGTCGAAACCCTCGCGCATCCGCTCGGAGACGTCGGCGGCCTCGGCATCCGAGAAGCCGCCGCGCTGCACCCAGAGGCGATGGACCTCCATGATCGGCCGCCCGACCTGCACCGCCTCCGGCGGCAGGCCGAAGATCTCGACGAAGCGGTCGTTCCAGGCGACCAGGCGGTGCTCGCGGTCGACCAGGCTGATGCCGTCGGTCATGTTGTCGAGGGTGGCGCGCAGGACGCGGGTCTGCCGGCCGAGATCGGCCTCGCGCAGGCGCAGCTCGCTGTTGCGCTGCTCGAGGTCGCGAAACAGGCTCTGCAGCGAGCGCCTGGTATGCTCGAAGCTGCGGCCGAGCGCGCCGAGCTCGTCCTTGCGCCGCCAGCTGAACGGCTGGTCGAGCCGGCCGGCCGCGAGCTCCTGCGACTGACCGACCAGCCGCGCCACCGGCGCCAGCACCTTGAGGCGCATCAGCGGGAAGATCAGCAGCAGGCCGAAGGCCATCTGAAACAGCGCGATCAGCATCGCCTGCCAGCCCTGGCGCGCCGCCTCGGCGCGCAGCGGCGCCGTCGCCATCTCGACCCGCACCGTGCCGATGCGGCGGCCGTCGCGCAGCACCGGCTGTTCGAGCGCAACCGTGTCGTCGGCATGCGCGCCTGCCTTCGCCGCGCTCAGCGGCTCCGGGAAGACCGGCGCCGTGACGCTGACGGCCGTCACCCGGTTGTCGCCCATGATCACGTCGATCAACGGCTGCGCCGTATCCGGTCGGACGTCCCAGATCGGCGTCTGCATGCCGTTCGCCAGGGTCTCGACGATGGTGGCGTGATCGCGCGCGAGATTGTCGAACAGGGTCTGCCGCCGCTCGCCCATCTGCAGCCAGGCTACGAGCAGAGCCGGCAGCGCCAGTCCCAAGATCAGGGCCGCACCCACGGTCGGCCGCAGCGGCAGATCCTCGAGGACAGCTCTCATCGGTGGTGTCCACTCGGAACGTGGCCTCGCGACGCCGGCGAGCGGTCGCGAGGCTTCGGTTGGCTCATCGCAGATACTTTGCCCTGATCGCGTCCAGCCGGCCATCGGCGCGCATCTGCGCGACCACGGCGTCGACCTTGGCGACCAGGGCCGGGTCGACGGTCTTGCGGCTGAACATGAAGCGCAGCTTCTCGCCTGGTATGCGCAGCGGATAGCGCTCGACGCGCTCGCTCTCCCCCATCCGCTCCACCTCGGCCTGCATAACCGCGACGTCCTCGACGAGGAAGCCGTCGATGCGGTCGCTGACGAGCTTGCGGATGTTGGTCGCGTAATCCGGCGCGCCGTCGACCCAGGCGGCGAAGGCGGGATCGGCCTCGGCGTCCGCCAGCGCCTTGCCGTAGTAGTAGTCGACGATCACGCCGAGCCGAAGCCTCTGCGCCGGGACGTCGGCGAGCTCGCGCAGCGCGAAGCGCGGCACTTCGCCGCGGCGGACGTAGATCGCGACCTCGGTCTCGCGATAGGGCTGCGAGAACAGGGCCCACTGGTCGCGCTCCGGCGTGCGGCTGGTGCTGGTCGAGACGTCCAGGGTGCCCTGCTCCACCTCCTTCACGATCCGCGCCCAGGGCAGCTCCACCGTCTCGACCGCGCAGCCGATCTCGTCGGCGATCGCCTTGATCAGGTCGATGTCGGCGCCGGTCGCCTCGCCATCCTCGCCCGCGAAGGTGAAGGGCGCGTACGGCTCCCAGCCGACCCGCAGCGTGCAAGGCTGCGCCGCCCTGGCCTGGAGCGGCGCGACGGCCACCCAGAGCATGCAGGCGGCGATCATCCATCGCATCGGCCCAGCCTCCTCGAAGTCCCGGCAGCGCCTCGCTGAGATTTTACACCGAACGCCACAGCTCCGCACCGTTGCGATCGAGCCCAGCTGCGTCGCTGAAGGCGGGCGCCGCGGCGCAGGCGGGGCTCGCGGAGACATCGGTAGCGGGACGGCCGCGCCCGGGCAGTGGCGCAGCTCACAGGCTGTGGGCGGCCCCGCTCAGCACGCGAAGCTTGCGCCGGGCCAGATCGCGGCCGAGCAGGCCGAGACCGCAGTCGGGGGCCGCGACCAGCCGATGCGGGTCGATGTGGTCGAGGGCGGCCGCGAGCCGCGCGCGCACCTCCTCGACCTGCTCGACGCGGCTGCGCGCGATCGCGACGACGCCGAGCAGCACCCTGGTACCGGCGAAGCGCTCGAGCAGCGCGAGATCGTTCGGCCGGTGGGCGTCCTCGAGAGAGACCGCGTCGATCTCCGCCTCGTCGAGCACCGGCGCGAGCTCCAGGTAAGCCGACGGCGACGCCTTCGGATAGTCCTCGGCATCGAGGCGGTCGGGATAGCCGCAGCAGACGTGCACGACGCGCTCGGTCGAGCGCGGCACCCGGTGGAAGCAACGCTCGAGGTGCTCGATGCCGAAGGCGAGCCCCGCCTCGACGTCGCGCGCCAGCGCCGGCTCGTCGATCTGCACCACCGGGCAGCCGGCCTCCGCGAGGCGCCTGATCTCGCGGTTGAGCGCGTCGGCGAGCGCGGCGCCGCGCAGGCGCGCGTCGTGGTAGTGCTCGTCGGCGACGTGCTCGCCGATCGTGAGGGGGCCGGGCAGCGTCAGCTTGACCGGCCGCCGGGTCGCCGACTGGGCGACCTGCCAGTCGCGCACCAGAAACGTCGGTCCGGCCTGGATCGGGCCGGTGATGGTCGGCAGCAGCACCTCGCGGTCGGCCCGCGTCCGTCGCTCGCGCAGCGCCTCGAAGTCGATCCCGACGAGATGCCGGCAGTGGTAATGGATGAAGTTCTCGCGCCGGACCTCGCCGTCGGTCGGCACGTCGATGCCGAGATCGACCTGCTCGGCCACGACCTCGCGGGTCGCACGATCGAGGATCTCGTCGATCGTCGCCGCATGCGCCGCGAGCGTCTCGGCATAGCCGGCCGTCGGCTCGGCCGTGTCGGTGCCGCCCGCCATGCCGAACCAGTCCCTGATGGGGACGTAGTCGGGCTTGGGATAGGCGCCGATGGTGGTCGTCAGCATGCGTCTGGCGGTGCCCGGTGCCTCAACCGCCCTGCGCGACCCGTCCCTGAAAATCCTCGAGGAACGCCTCGACGCGCGCGGCATTGGTGCCGAAGTCGCCGAGGCCGATGCGCGAGGTGGAGCGGAGGTCGAGACGCGAGCCGGAGTCCTGCGGCCGGATGCGGATCACGACGTCGTCCTTGAAGCCCCACCAGAACGTCGTGTCGATCGCTTCGATCCGCCCCTCGGCCGGGTCGGCCGCGACGATCTGCCAATCCTGATCCTCGGCCGTCGCCACGGCCGCCGCGAAGGCCTGATCCGGCGGCAGCGAGGTCTGCACCGGCTGGATGGCGGGATAGGCGTCGTGCTGCTGCGCCGCGACCTCCGCGCCGCCGTAGTCGGCCGGATTCGCCGCCCCCGCCCGCAGCGGCAGGATCGCGACGAAGGCCGGCGGATTCTCGGTATCGGTCGTGATGTCGTGGATCGGCGGGACACGCTGCGCCGTGCGCAGATAGCTCCACGGCACGCCGAACACCACCGCCCCGATCGCCAGGCCGGCGAGCGCCCGGTACAGGCCGCGCCGGCCGCCGCCTGGGCGGGCGAGCACGAGGCCGAGCGCCGAGATCACCATCGCCGCGATCGCGCCGTAGACGGCGACGCGGATCAGGCCGAAACCGGTGCCGAGAGACCACCAGCCGAGCCGGTAGCCGATCCCCGCCGAGCCGCAGGCCAGGGCGGCGAGCACGGCGAGCGCGAAGCCGATCGTCGCGATCGGCGTCACGCGGCGTTGATCGCGCGCAGCCATCGGTCAGGCCGGCACGCCGGCGCGCGCCGCCTGCAGCGCCTCGAACTCGCGGTCGGTGCGCGGGCCATAGGTCTCGAAGGTCGGATCGCCATGGTGGCGGTAGGCGGCCCTGCGCCGGCCGATCGGGTCGGCCTCGGCCTTGCGCCGGCGCTCGGGCACGGCGATGCCGTAGACCCGGGCGCCGTTGAGACCGAACACCTTGGCCTTGTGCTCCTGCGTCAGCTCCGGATAGCCGTGCGCCTCGATCAGCTCGGGCGCGATCTGGAAGCTGCGGAACGCCTGGATCTGATCCTGCGGGGAGCCGTACCAGATCGAGTCCGTGCCCCACAGCACGTTGTCCTCGCCGACATGGCGCAGCAGCTTGCCGAGCAGATGCGCCGCGCCGGTCGGGTCGCGCATCGCGAACCGCCAGGTGCTGCCGAGCTCGGCATAGACGTTGCCGTTCGGGCCTACATCGTTGTCCTGCAGCGATCGGATCAGGACGTCGATGCCGCGCTCGGCCTGCGGATCGAACGGACCTTCGCGATGGCCGGGCTCGAAGCCGGAGTGGTAGACGACGAAGTTCATGTCCGGGAACAGCCGCGCCGCCCGGCCGACATCGGCGCAGCGGCCGTACCGCTCCGGAAAGCCCGAGAACAGCAGGCCCTTGTGGATGCAGATGTTGCGGATGCCGAGCGCGCGCGCCTGCTCGATGAACGGGATGCCGACATCGGGGCTGTCCAGCTCCCAGCCGACGCCCTGCGGCCCCCACTGCGTGTAGCACTTCCAGGCGGCGATCGGGTAGCGCGCGACCGCTTCCTGCATGAGCTGCAAAGGCTCGATCTCGGGCCCGCCGTTCGGGATCACCATCGCATGCAGCAGCAGCCGCGGCGCGTCCCCCATCCGCTCGAGCAGGACCCGGACGCGCTCCGCCTCCTCGAGCGAGAGCGGGTTGCGCTCGGGCAATTCCGGCACGAACGACAGCACGGCGAGATCGGTGTCGCTGTCCAGGAACACGTGCTTGATGAACTGCTCCGCCGAGAAGCAGTCGACCGGATCGCGATCGCCGCACGAGCCCTCCGGGAACGCCGCCAGAATGCGCTCCCAGTAGCGGCCGGCATTGGCCCGCCATGCGCCCGCCGGATCGACCATGTGGGTCTGCACGTCGAAGATGAACTCGTCGCCCGTGAGCGCCTCCTCGGCGGCCGCGGTCTCAAGCTCCGCTTCCCTGGGCAGCACGAAGCGGCCGCCGCCTTCGCCGCGCGCCGCGAAGGCGTGGTCGAGGGTGAGCAGCGTCGTCGCCGCACCGCACAGCGACTGCATGAAGGCCCGCCGCGCCATCCCGACGCGCTTGGCGTGCGCACCGATCCGCGTCGCGGCCAGCGCGTTCGCCCGCGCCACGACGTCGCTCACCGGTACCGGTCGGAACTCGCCGTTGGAGGTCGCATC
>DASUGG010000224.1:0-4912 GCA_036274135.1 Geminicoccaceae bacterium | reverse complement strand
GGCCCGCTGAGCTGCGCCTTGGAGAGGCCGAACAGCGGATCGCGCGGGTCGAAGTCGTAGGCCTGCCGCAGCTCCTCCCGGAGCCGCGCGTCATCCTCGCGCTCCCAAACGTGGTGCCTCGTCTCCATGGTACGTCCTCCGTTGATTGGCACGCTTCAGCCGGAACCCGACCGCCGCGCTCTACTTCAGGCAAAGTCGCCGATGCAAAGGCCACGCCGACGCCCCCTGACGGCGCCGGCACTCATCTTGCCACGACCGGGCACGCCACCCAATGGTCTGGCCGCAGCTGCAGCAGCTCGGGTATGCGCTCGCGGCAGGCCGGCTCCGCGAGGCTGCAGCGCGGATGGAACACGCAGCCGGACGGCGGGTTGAGCGGGCTCGGCACCTCACCCGGCAGGACCTGGTGCTCGCGTGCCTGCTCCGCCGCCGGATCGGGCAGCGGCACCGCCGACAGCAGCGCCCGCGTGTAGGGATGCAGTGGATGCTCGAACAGCTCGTCGCTGCTCGCGAGCTCCACGAGCTTGCCGAGATACATCACGGCGACCCGGTCGCAGAGATGCCGCACGACGCTGAGGTCGTGGCCGATGAACAGGTAGGTCAGCCCGAGCTCGTTGCGCAGGTCGTCGAGCAGGTTGATGATCTGCGCCTGGATCGAGACGTCGAGGGCGGAGACCGGCTCGTCGCAGACCACGAGTTCCGGCTCCGGCGCGAGCGCCCGGGCGATGCCGACGCGCTGGCGCTGGCCGCCGCTCATCTCGTGCGGGTAGCGGTCGGCGAGCCGCCGCGGCAGGCCGCAATGCTCGAGCAGCCGGTCGACCCGCCGGGCGAGCCCGGCGCCCTTCTCGAGGCCGTGCACGTAGAGCGGCTCGCCGACGATCTCGCGCACCTGCATGCGCGGGTTCAGCGACGAGTACGGGTCCTGGAAGATCGCCTGGACGCGGCGGCGGAAGCGGGTCGTCGCCTGCCGGTCGAGGCTCTTGAGGTCGGCGCCGTCGAAGCGCACCTGCCCGGAGGTCGGCGCCAGCAGCTTGAGCAGGCAGCGCGCGATCGTGCTCTTGCCGCAGCCCGATTCGCCGACCAGCCCCAGCGCCTCGCCTTGGCCGATGGTGAAGCTGACGCCGTCGACCGCCTTGACCTGGCCGACCTCGCGACGCAACACGATTCCCTTGGTGACCGGAAAATGCTTCTTCAGGTCCTGAACTTCGACCAACACCGGTGCCTGCCTCGCCGTGTTGCGGCCCATCATCGGCCGGCACGGCGCCGGGGTCGAGTCCCGAATGCGCGAGCGGGCAGGGGGTCAGCCCTGACGCACGGCGATCACGGCCAGGCAGTCACCGGTCTTGATCAGGCCGGGAAAGTGCCGCGCGACCAGCAATCCGCCCATCCTGGCGTGATAGACCACGGGCTCGATGCCGGTGCGATCGGGCGGATAGACCCTGGCCACCGGCTCGCCCGCCGCGACCTCCTGGCCGAGATCGCGGCACATCTCGAGCACGCCTTCGCTCGTCGAGATCACGTACGAGTCGTCGCCGGGCACGGCGAGCCGCACGGTCGGCTGCAGCGCGATCTCGCCGCGGAGGATGCCGGCGTGGACGAGGAGGTTGCGCACGCCGCGATCGGCGATGCGCACGCTCCTGGCAGTCGCCGTGCCGCCGCCGCCGAGCTCGGTCGTGACGAAGGTCTTGCCGAGCTCCTCCGCGGCGGTGTCGTACATGCCCACCGCGTCGAGCTCGCAAAGCTTCACGCCGTAGGGCGCGTTGAACGCCTCCATCGCGGCGATGCAGCGCGCCTCCTGCTCCTTGTCCGGCAGCTCGTGCGCGGCCGCGAAGGGAAGGAAATCGAGGCTCCGCCCGCCGGCATGGTGGTCGAGCACGATGTCGGCGAGCGGCAGCAGCACGCGCTGGAAGTAGTCGGCGATCTTCTCGGTCACGCTGCCGTCGGGACGGCCGGGAAAGCTGCGGTTCAGATTGCCGCCGTCGATCGGCGAGGTGCGCCGGCCGGCGCGAAAGGCGGGGTGGTTCATTGCCGGCACGATGATCACCCGCCCGCTGATCTCGCTCGACTGCAGGCTGCTGGCGAGCTTCAGCAGCGCGATCGGGCCCTCGTACTCGTCGCCGTGATTGCCGCCGGTGAGCAGCGCCGTCGGCCCCTCGCCGTTCCTGATCACGGTGATCGGGATCAGCACCGCCCCCCACGCCGAATCGTCGCGCGAGTAGGGCAGGCGCAGGAAGCCGTGCTGCACCCCGTCCCGGTCGTAGTCGACCGAGGGTCGGACCGGCGAGGGCCGCAGCAGGCTCATTCCTTCACCAGCAGGCGGCGCGGATAGCGGCAGAACGGCTCGGCGCCGCCCGCCGTGACCTGGAAGCTCTCGGTGATCTCGAGCCCCCAGTCGTCCTGCCAGATCGCCGGGATCAGATGGAAGCACATCCCTTCCTCGAGCACGGTGTGGTCGCCCGGGCGCAGGCTCATCGTGCGCTCGCCCCAGTCCGGCGGGTAGCTGAGGCCGATCGAGTAGCCGCAGCGGCTCTCCTTCTCGATGCCGTAGCGGCGGATCACCTTGCGCCAGGCGGCCTCGACGTCCTCGCAGCTGTTGCCGGGCCGGGCCGCCGCCAGGGCGGCGTCGATCCCCTCCAGCACCGCCTTCTCGGTGTCCAGGAACTTCTGCGGCGGCTTGCCGAGATAGACCGTGCGCGACAGCGGGCAGTGATAGCGGCGGTAGCAGCCGGCGATCTCGAAGAACGTGCCCTCGTCGAGCTTGAACGGCCGCTCGTCCCAGGTGAGGTGCGGTGCCGAGGCGTCGGCGCCGGACGGCGCCAGCGGCACGATCGCCGGGTAGTCGCCGCCGAAGCCATCGGCGCCGATGATGCCGGTATGATAGATCTCGGCGATCAGCCGGTTCTTCGGCAGGCCGGGCTCGACCAGCTCGAGGATGCGGGCGTGCATCGCCTCGACGATGCGCGCGGCGCGGCGCATGTACTCGATCTCGCGGCTCGACTTGACCGCCCGCTGCCAGTTGACGAGGCCCGTGGCATCGACGAAGCGGGCGTTCGGCAGATGGCGCTGCAGGGAGGCGAAGCAGGCGGCGCTGAAATAGTAGTTGTCCATCTCGACGCCGATCGCGAGGCGATCCCAACCGCGTGCGGCGATCACCGCGTCGGCCAGGTAGTCCATCGGATGCCGCTCGGTCGACTGCACGTAATGGTCCGGATAGCCGACGATGTCGCCATCCGCCATGAACACCGTGCGCCTGGCGCCGTTGGCGTCCTGGCCGCGGCCGAACCACACCGGATCGCCGTCCCGCGCCAGCAGCACGCACTGGTGGACGTAGAACGACCAGCCGTCATAGCCGGTGAGCCAGGCCATGTTCGAGGGGTCGGAGACGATCAGCAGCTCGATGTCGCGCGCCGCCATGGCGCGCCGGGTCTTGGCGATCCGCGCCTGGTACTCGGTCGGCTCGAACGGCAGCAGGACGGCACTCATCGGCGGCGGGTTCCTACGTCTGGAAGACCGTGCCGGCGCCACGGGCACGGGCGCGGGCAGCGGCCAGGGTGGCGATGGCCGTATCCTGCGCGCCGGTTCCGGTCAAGTCGCAGACGGTGATCTCGCGCTCCGAGCCGCGGCCGGGCAGCCGGCCGGCGATCACCTCGCCGAGCTCTGCAGAGCGGGTGTCCGGCGGCACCGCGCCCGCGGCGATCGCATGATGCAGCTCGCCGAGCACGGCGCACTGGCTCCGGCGATCGCAGACATAGCGGGTGCTGGCGACCACCTCGGGCGCCAGCTCGTTCTTGTGCTCGGCATCGGAACCCATGGCGGTGATGTGCTGGCCCGGCTGCAGCCAGTCGGCCTGGATCAGGGGCGTGGTGCTCGGGGTCGCGGTGACCACGATGTCGCTCTGCCGCACCAGCTGCTCCGGGCTCGGCGCGACGTCGATCCTGAGCCCCAGCTGCTTCCCGACGGTCTCGGCGAACTCTCGCGCCTTGGCCGGATCGCGGGCCCAGACCAGCGCACGCTCGATCTCGCGCACGAGCTGCAGCGCCTCGATCTGCAGCCTCGCCTGCACGCCCGCGCCCACGATTCCGGCGACCCGTGCGTCGCGCCGCGCCAGCCATTTCGCCGCTACCGCGCCGGCGGCCGCGGTGCGCACATTGGTGAGATAGCCGTTGTCGAGCAGCACCGCCTCGACCAGCCCGGTTGTGGCGCTGAGCAGCAGCATCAGGCCGTTGACGCTCGGCAGCCCGAGGCTGGGATTGTCGAAGAAACCGGGGCTGATCTTGATCGCGAAGCTCGGCACGCCCGGCAGGTAGGCGGTCTTGACGTCGACCTCGCCGTGATGCTCCGGGATGTCGAGGCGCATGATCGGCGGCATCGCGACCTGTCCGGTCGCGAGCGTGCGAAAGCAGTCCTCGATGCAGACGACCGCGTCGGCGTCGAGACGGACGCAGCTTGCGAGCTCGCGCTCGCTCAGAATCGTGATCTCAGGCATCGTCGTTCCGGATCAGTCGCGCATGCTGCGCCATGTCGATGTTGCCGCCGCTCGGCACGACCGCCGTGACCCCCGGCCGCGCCACCAGGCCGGCGCGCAGCGCGGCGATGCCGACGGCGCCGGCGCCCTCGACGATCTGCTGCTCGTGCCGGTAGGCATGGCGGATCGCGTCGGCGATCTGGTCCTCGTCGACCAGCAGCAGGTCGTCGACCAGCTCGCGCACCATGGCGAAGGTGTAGCGGTTGTCGAGCCCTATGCCGCCTCCCAGGGAGTCGGCGAGCGAGGCGGTCTCCTCGACCTCGACGGGATGGCCCGCCTTCTGGCTCTCGTACATCGCGGCGCCCTGCGCCATCGTCACGCCGACGACCCGTGCCCTTGAATTAACCGATTTGATCGCCCGGCCGATGCCGGCGATCAGCCCGCCGCCCG
>DASUGG010000223.1:0-10084 GCA_036274135.1 Geminicoccaceae bacterium | reverse complement strand
AGCCCGTCGGCGCGCAGGGCGATGCCGAGCGGCGGCGCCCAGCCGCCGACCACGTAGACCAGGGCCGTGTCGGCGCGCAGCACGGCCGCGGCGATCGCGATCGCGAGCCCGAGCCCGACGGGAGCCAGCACGAGGGCGATGCGCTCGGCGTGGCGGCCGCCCAGGACCAGCGCCGGCAGCAGGCCCGCGACCGGCAGCATGAGCGCGAGCACCAGCAGCAAGCCACCCGATGTCGAGGCCGCGACCTGCTCGGCCATCACAGGGCATCATCGCTGGGCGGCGACGCAGCGTCGACGGTCGCCTGGCGCAAGCGGAGCAGCAGCCCGATCGCGAGCGCGCTCGCCGCGAAGGCGACGATGATGGCGGTGATCACGATCGCCTGCGGCACCGGGTCGGGGCCGGCCCCCGAAAGCGCGCCGCGCCGCGCGAGCACGCCGAACAGCACGAACACGCCGCTGCCCAGCAGGTTGAAGGCCAGGATTCGGCGCAGCGGCTCGGGGTGGACGATCAGGCCGTACAGGCCGAGCCCGACCAGGGCGGCGGCGGCCAGCCCGAACAGCTGGCTCACCGCGGCGACCGCTGCGGCGGGCCGGCGACCAGCAGCGCCAGCGCCGCGGCGACCGAGACGATCTTCGCCGCCTCGACGAGCACGATCAGCGGCTTGGCCCAGGAGGCCGGATAGGCGAGGAACGCGCCGGCCGAGAAGACGCCCGCGAGGCCGATCGCAAGAAACACCAATGGGCCGGCGACCAGCGCCAGGCGCAGGCGACGGTCGCGCACCGCGGGCGGCGCCGCGAGACCGGCCATCAGCATGAGGATCCACATCGCCGCCAGCAGCGCGCCGCCCGGGAAGGCGCCGCCGGGCGCGTCCGCGCCGAGCCAGAGCAGGTAGACGCCGGTCACGATCCCGACCGGCGGCAGCAGGCGGGCGAGGAACACCAGGGCATCGGGGGGCGGCGCGCTGCGCTGCGGCCGCGGCTCGCCATCCCAGAAGGCGTCCTGCGCCAGCGACCACACGCCGATCAGCGCCAGCACCAGCACGACCTTCTCGAGCAGCGTGTCGAGGGCGCGGTAAGCCATCAGCACGCCGGTCACCGGATTGCCGAGGCCAGTCGCCGGCAGGGCAGCCGCCGCCTGCGGCGCCAGCGAGGGGGCTGGCTCGGGCAGGAGCAACACGACCGCCGCCAGCGCCACGGCGACCACCGTGCACAGCGCGCCTGCCGTAAGACGTAGCGACGTGGCCGGCCATGCCGTCGCGGCCGGCACGCCGCCACCCAGACGCGCCGCCGCGCTGAGCAGCAGCACGCCGGTGACGCCGCCGCCGATCGCCGCCTCCGTCAGCGCCACGTCGGGCGCGGCGAGGCGCACCCAGACCAGCGCCAGCAGCAGGCCGTAGGCGATGAAGCCGGCGACCGCGGCGAAGGTCTCGCGCGCGGCGACGGTCCAGGCGGCGACGCCGAGCACGGTGGCGGCGAGAATGGCGTCGAACGCCCAGGCGCCGCTCACGGCGGCGGTACGGGCCGCTGCGCGACCCGCGCGATCAGCTGACCGACCGTCCCTCCAGCCAGCAGCACGAGCAGCCAGACCACGATCAGCTTGAGCCCGCCCTGCGGCCAGTCGACGCGCGGCAGCAGGCCGAGAACGATCAGGCCGAGCCCGAGATTGTCCGCCTTGGTAAGCGCATGCAGGCGCGTGAGCGGGTCCGGGAAACGCAGCAGGCCGACCGTGCCGGCGAGAAAGAAGAACGCACCGCCCGCGATCGCCAGCAGCGAGAAGACGTCCAGGATCATTCGCGGTCCGCCGCGCCGGCGCCGTCGGGGACGGCGCAGGCCAGGGCGGCCGAGGCGAAGGCCGCGAGCAGCGCCAACGCCAGGGCGACGTCGAGCGCCGCTGCCATGCCGGTTGCCGCGCCGATCAGCAGCAGGGTGGCGATGCCGCCGGTGCCGAGCAGCTGCGCCGCCATGACGCGGTCGGCGACCGTCGGCCCGTGCAGGATGCGCATCAGGCCGAACGCCACCGTCACCAGCACGAAGCAGGCCGCGGCGAAGAACAGCTCAGTCATCGCGCGCGCCGCCCGCCGCGGCCAGGAAGGCAGCCTCTTCGGTGCGCGTCTGCGCCGCCATGTCCTGGCCGACGTCCAGGCAGTGGAGGGACAGCGTGCGCGCTTCCGAGCCGGCCACCAGCGTGCCCGGCAGGAGGCTCGAATAGGCGCAGAACGCGCTGCGCGCCGTCCCCGGCGGAAGGCGCAGCGGACAGCGCACGAAACCCGGCCGCAGCGGCAGGGCCGGGTCGAGCGCGCGGCGTGCGACGTCGGCGCCGGCCAGCACCGACTGCCGCAGGAAGTGCGCGCCGAGCCTTGCCATAGCGAGCGGCCGCGGCCGGCCGGAAGCGGGCGGCAGGAGACGCAGGCTCAGCCAGGCGGCCGCGGCGGCGGTCGCCGCGCCGACCACGAGATCGACGATTCCGACGCCTTCCAGCGCCATCCACAGGCAGAAAAAGGCCAGCCAGCGCGTGATCGCGGCGTCCGGCATCGCCGTCCCACTGCGCCCTGTCATGAAGCCGTCGACGGCGGCGACGGCGCCGACGCGGCAGCGCCGGCGGCAGCTTGCTTGCCGCGGAACCAGGTGACGTAGACCGTGGGCAGGAACACCAGGGTCAGCATCGTGGCGACCAAGAGGCCGCCCATGATGGCGAACGCCATCGGTCCCCAGAACACGGTCGGCGCGATCGGAATCAGGCCCAGCACGGTCGAGATCGCGGTCAGCGACATCGGCCGCAGGCGCGAACTGCTGGCGCTCAGCACCGCGTCCCAGACGGTGCGGCCCTCCTCGCGGTCCGCCTCGATCTGGGTGATCAGGATCACGGCATTCTTGGCGATCATGCCGATCAGGGCAAGGATGCCGAGAATCGCGACGAAGCCGAGCGGCCGGTTGAAGGCCAATAGCGCGCCCACGACGCCGATCAAGCCGAGCGGCAGGATAGCCACCACCATGAACAGACGCTGGAAGCTCTGCAGGTGGAACATCAGCACCGTGAGCATGATCAGCAGCATCAGCGGCACCACGGCGAACACCGAAGCCTGAGAATAGGCACTCTCCTCGGCGATGCCGCCGAGCGCTATTGCGTAGCCCTGGGGCACCCGGGCATTCAGCTCGGCGATCGCCGGCTCCAGATCGTCGACCACCGTCGCCGGCAGGACGCCTGGATCGACGTCGGCGCGCACGGTCAGCGTCGGTACCCGATCGCGCCGCCACACCAGGGGATACTCTTGGCCGTACTCGAAGGTCGCGAACTGACCTAGCGCCACCGTGCGGCCGGAGGGGAGCGGCACCTGCAGGGAGCGCAGGGTGCCGAGCGCCATGCGCTCGTCCTCGGTCGCCCGGGCGATCACGTCGATCAGGTAGATGTCGTCGCGCATCTGGGTGACGATGGCGCCGGTGACGGCGGCGTTCAGCACGGACGCCAGCGACTGCGAGCTCAGGCCGAGCCGGCGCGCCTCATCCTGGTCGATCTGGATGCGCACCTGGCGGGCCGGCTCGTTCCAGTCGAAGTTGATGCGTCGCGCGTCGGGGCTGGTCGCCATCACCTGGGCCAACTCGAGCGCGATCTCACGCACCTCGCCCATCTCCGGGCCGCTCACGCGATACTGCACAGGCCAGCCGACCGGTGGCCCGAGCTCGAGCGGCGAGATCCGCGTGACCGCAGCCGGAAAGTCCTCGGCCAGCACCCGCTCCAGCCTGGCGTGCAGTCGGTCACGCGCGTCGACGTCCTTGGCGACGACCACCACCTGGGCGAAGAAGTCGTTCGCCAGCTGGACGTTGAGCGGCAGATAGAAGCGGATCGCGCCACGGCCGACATAGGTGCTCCAGCGCTCCACGTCGTCGTCGGTCGCGAGCAGCGCATCGAGGCGCTCGGCCGTGGCCTCGCTGGCATAGATCGAGGCGTTGTGCGGCAGGGTCAGATCAACCACCAGCTCAGGACGATCGGAGGCCGGGAAGAACTGCTGCGGCACGTAGCGCATGGCAAACACCGCGACGGCGAACGCGCCGATGGTGACCGCGATCGTCAGCCAGCGCGCGCGCATCGCGCCGATCAGGAGGCCCTGGTACATGCGCATGACGCGACCCGGCTCCTGCTCGCCCTGCTGCTTGGGCGCCTTCAGCACCGTCATGCCGATCAAGGGCGCGAACATCACCGCGACGAACCAGGACACGATCAACGAGATTCCCACGACCGCGAAGATCGAGAAGGTGTACTCGCCGGCCGTGCTGGCGGCGAAACCGATCGGCACGAAGCCCGCGATCGTCACCAGCGTACCGGTGAGCATCGGCGCCGCCAACGTGCGATAGGCGAAGGTTGCGGCATCCTCCATGCTGTCGCCGGCGGCAAGCCGCCGGATCATCGCGTCGACCGTGGTCATCGCGTCGTCGACGAGCAGCGTCAGCGCGATGATCAGGGCGCCGAGCGAGATCCGCTGCAGGTCGATGTGGAAGAACTCCATGATCGGGAAGACGATCGCGAGCGTCAGCGGGATCGAGAGGGCCACCACCATGCCCGGGCGGACGCCGAGCGCGACGAAGCTCGCGGCGATGATGATCAAGATCGCTTGCCACAGCGAGGTGGTGAACTCGTTGATCGCGAGGTCGACGGTCACCGCCTGATCGGCGACCAGGACCGGCTCGATGCCGATTGGCAGCTCGGCCTGGATCTGGGCCATCGCGGCCTGGATGTTGCGGCCGAGCGCCAGGATGTCGCCGCCGTCGCGCATCGCGATGCCGAGGCCGATCGCGGGCTCGCCGTGGACCCGGAACATCGGCTGGGGAGGATCGGCATAGCCGCGGTGGACCTCTGCGATGTCGCCGAGGCGCACGGTTCGATCACCGACCGCGAAGTTCACGTTCAGGATGTCGAGCTCGGAATCGAACGCGCCCGAGACGCGCAGCGCGAGGCGCTCCTTCCCGGTCTGCAGGACGCCCGCGGGCCGCACCGCGTTCTGCGCCTGCAGCGCCGCGACCAGCGCCGGGTAGTCCAGGCCCAGCGCGGCGAGGCGCTGGGTCGAGAACTCGAGGAAGACCTGCTCGTCCTGGGCGCCGATGATCTCGATCTTGGAGACGTCGGGGACCCGGAGAAGACGCGAGCGCGCGCCCTCGACGAAGTCGCGCAGCTCGCGGTGGGTGAAGCCGTCGGCGGTGAAGCCGTAGATGATGCCGAAGACGTCGCCGAACTCGTCGTTGAAGCCGGGGCCGACCACCCCCTGCGGCAGGGTCGGTCGGATGTCCCCGACTTTCTTGCGCACGTCATACCAGCGGTCCGGCACCTCGGCCGCAGACGTGTCACCGCGCAGATGGACGAAGATCGTGGTGATCCCGGGGCGGGTGTAGCTGGTCAGGTAGTCGAGGCCAGGTACCTCCTGGAGCTTGCGCTCGATCCGCTCGGTCACCTGCAGGACCGTGTCGTCCAGCGTGGCGCCCGGCCAGGCCGCCTGCACCACCATGGTGCGGAAGGTGAAGGCGGGATCCTCGTTGCGGCCGAGGCCGAGGAAGGCCAGGCTGCCGGCGACCACTCCGGCGATCATGAAGTAGACGATGAGCGGCCGACGCTTGACCGCCCATTCCGACAAATTGGGGCCGATCATTGCGGCGCGCCCAGCAGGCGTACCTTCTGGCCGGGGCGCAACGCCTGGACGCCCGCGGTCACCACGACGTCGCCGGACTCGAGGCCCTGCGCGACCTGGACCCGGGCCGGGTCGAAACTCAGCACGTCGATGTTGCGCAGCGCGACCGTCGCGCTCGCCGGATCGACGATCCAGACCGCCGGCTGCCCGTCGGCCGTGGTCAGCGCCGAGGCCGGCACCTCGATGCCGCCGGCGCCGCCGACCTGCATGCGCCCGGTCACGGTCGATCCGAGCCGCATGGGCGCCGGCGGGTCGATGAGCCCGACCTTGACCTCGAAGGTCCCGGTCACCGGATCGGCGCGCGGCGCCACCTCGCGCACGCGACCGATGGCGCTGACCGAGGAGTCCATGGTCAGCGCGACCTCGATCTCGGGGTCGGGGGGCGTCAGGTTCTTGACCTGCGCCGGGACGTCGAAGACGGCATCGCGACCGTCCTGACGGGCGACCTGCAAGATCATGCGCCCGGCCTGCACGACCTCGCCGGGCTCGGCGCCGACCGCGGCCACGACGCCCGGCGCGTCCGCGATCAGCTCGGTGTAGCCCACCAGGTTCTGGGCGATGTAGAGCTGCGCCTGCGCCGCGTCCGCCCGCGAGCGCGCGGTCTCGAGGGTCTGGCGCGCCTCGTCATAGCGGACCCGCGTGGTCCAGCCATCGGCGAGCAGCGTGCTCTGCCGCTGGTAGTTGTTCTGCGCCTCGGTCAGCTGGCCGGTCGCCGCGGCGAGGTCGGCGCGCGCGGCGCGCAGCGCGTTCTCCTCGTTCTGCGGATCGAGCCTGGCGACCACCTGGCCCGGCTCGACCTGGTCGCCGACGCCGACCAGCCGCTCGGTCATGCGCCCCTCGATGCGAAAGGCCAGGTTGACGGTCGTCGCCGCCTGCACGGTGCCTGTGAGCGACACCGTATCGCCGCCGGTCCGCTCTTCGACCGTCGTCACCCGCACGGGGCGAATCTCGGGCGGTGCCGGCTCGGCGGTGGGTCCGCAGGCCGCGACGAGAGCAAGCATCGCAAGCGCCCGCAGCGCCTTCGCACCGGCAGGTCGTGTCTTCGCGTCTTCTGGAAGTGCGCACACGATCGTGAATCCGCCCGCCCTTTTGTCGGACGCGCAGGCGACGCATCCGAGTCGGCTCTGCGATAGCGCCTGATCCAAGGAGTCCGCAACAGCGATTGCGCTGCACGGCTTTTCGTCGCGGCCGCAGCATCCGCCCGGCGGTCGCGTTGCCACCGGATCGCCGGGCACCGAACGAACAATTCGCCGGTTTGCCTCGCCGGTTTCGCGGGCGCGACCGCGCGGCGCCTGGACAGCCCGTCCCGCGCTGAGGCACGCTGCCGCAAACCAGCTTGAGGTGGGAATGAAACGCGATCGCACTCCGGTGGATCTGGCGCTGCAGGGCGGGGGCGCGCATGGCGCGTTCACCTGGGGGGTGCTCGATCGCCTGCTGGAGGAGCCCTGGCTCGAGATCGACGGCATCTCCGGCACCTCAGCCGGCGCGATGAACGCGGCGGTGCTGATCGACGGCCACGTCACGGGCGGGACCGAGGGCGCACGCGGCGCTCTGGAGCGCTTCTGGCGTCGCGTCTCCGATGCGGCTCGCCTCAGCCCGCTGCGCCGCACGCCGCTGGATGTGCTGCTCGGCCGCTGGACTCTCGACTATTCCCCGGCGTTCATCGCCATGGACCTGGCGTCGCGTTTGTTCTCGCCGTACGACCTCAATCCGGGCGGGTCCAACCCGCTGCGCGAGATTCTGGCCGAAAGCATCAACGTCGAACGGCTGGCGCAGGCGCCGATCAAGCTGTTCGTCACCGCGACCAATGTCCGGACCGGACGCGGCCGGGTGTTCCGGAATGCCGAGATCTCGCCCGACGTGCTGCTCGCTTCGGCCTGCCTGCCGACGCTGTTCCAGGCCATCGAGATCGACGGCGAGGTCTATTGGGACGGCGGCTATGCCGGTAACCCGACCATCACGCCGCTCGTGCGCGAATGCACGACCAGCGACACGATCCTCGTCGCCATCAACCCGGTCGAGCGGCCCGGCACGCCGCGCACAGCGCGCGACATCCTCAACCGGCTGAACGAGATCTCCTTCAACGCGGTGACCCTGAAGGAGCTGCGCATGATCGCACTGCTGCGCCGGGCCGCCGATCCCGGCAACTCCGAAGGCGCGCTGTGGGCGGCGATGCGCGTGCACCTGATCTCCAGCCCGCTGATGACCGAGCTCGGCTATTCCTCCAAGCTGAACGCCGAGTGGGAATTCCTGCAGCTGCTGCGCGAAGAGGGTCGCCGCGTGGCCGACGCCTTCGTGCGCGACCATGGCGCCGATCTCGGGCGACGTTCGACGGTCGACCTCGACCGCTTGCTCGAGGGGGTATGACGTGATGGGCCTCATCGGCATTCTGCTCGCTCTGGGCGTGCTGGTCTGGCTGGCGTTTCGCGGCTGGAGCGTTCTGTTACTGGCGCCGGCGGCAGCTCTGCTCGCGGCCAGCATCGCCCGCGAGCCGCTGCTCGCCCATTGGACGCAGACCTTCATGGGCAGCGCGGCGCGCTTCCTGGCGCAGTTCTTCCCGCTGTTCCTGCTCGGCGCCCTGTTCGGCAAGCTCATGGAGGACAGCGGCTCCGTCTCGGCTATCGCCGGCTGGATGACGGCGCGTGTCGGGCCGCGCCGCGCCGTGCTTGCGGTCGTGCTCGCTGGCGCCCTCGTGACCTATGGCGGCGTCAGCCTGTTCGTCGCCTTCTTCGTGCTCGCGCCCATGGCGCACGCGCTGTTCCGCGCCGCCGACATTCCCGACCGGCTGATGCCGGCGGCGATCGCTCTGGGCACCTCGACCTTCACCATGTCGGCGCTGCCCGGAACGCCGGCGATCCAGAACGCCATCCCGATGCCGTTCTTCGGCACGACGCCGTTCGCCGCGCCAGGTCTCGGCATCATCGCCGCGGCGATCATGCTCGGCTTCGGCCTGTGGTGGCTCTCCCGCGCTGAAGCCGCGGCCCGGCGCGTCGGCGAGGGCTATGGCCGCGATGCGGGCGTCCGCGCTGCTGCCCCGGAAGACCCGATCGTGCGTGAACTCGCCACCACCGCCCGTGAATTCGACCCCGCCGAAATCCGGCACGGTCACCAGAGCGCCGACCTGCCGCCGGCAGCGCTCGCGCTGCTGCCGCTGATCGTCGTCATCGGCGTCAACCTCCTGATGGTGATGTTCGTTCTGCCTCGGCTGGATACGGCGTTTCTTGCCGAGGAGCGCTGGGGCGGCACCTCGCTGTCGGCGGTTGGTGGCGTCTGGGCGGTAGCGGTCGCGCTCGCTGCCGCAATCGTGACGCTGATCCTCACCAATTTTCGCTGCCTGCCGTTGCTGCGCGAGAGCATGGACGCCGGCGCCAACGCTTCGGTCCTGCCCGCGTTCAGCGTTGCGAGTCTGGTGGGATTTGGCGCGGTCGTCGCCGCGCTGCCGGCGTTCGCGGTCGTGAGGGACTGGGTGCTGTCGATAGGCGGCGGGCCGCTCGTCTCGCTCGCCGCCGCCACCAACGCCCTCGCCGCTCTCACCGGCTCGGCTTCCGGCGGCCTGACGATCGCGCTCGATGCGCTCGGCGACACCTACATGCGGCTCGCGTCCGAGACGGGCACCGATCCGGCGTTGATGCATCGCGTCGCCGTGATCGGCTCAGGGACGCTCGACAGCCTGCCGCACAACGGCGCCGTGGTGACGCTGCTCGCCGTCTGCGGCTCGACCCACGGCAAGAGCTACTTCGACATTCTCATGGTCGCCATCGTCGGCGCCATTCTCGCGCTCGCCGCCGTGATTACCCTCGGCACGGCGTTCGGCTCGTTCTGAACAGGGGCGCGCAATTAGGCTTCGCGCTGCGCCGCTGGCGTCGTACCGGGTGCGGTCGTGCGGCCGAGCAGAAGCGCTGCGGCGATGGTGGTGAGCGGGCTCAGGAGATTGAAGAAGGCGAACGGCAGGTACGCGAAGGCGAAGACCCCGAGCGTCGCCGACATGAAGGCGCCACAGCTGTTCCACGGGACCAGCGGTGCGGTCACCGTGCCCGAATCGCCGATCGTGCGCGACAGGAGCCGAGGCGCCAGGCCGCGCCGGGCGAATTCGGCCTTGAACATGCGGCCCGGCAGCACGACCGCGAGATACTGGTCGGCCGCCACGACGTTCACGCCGATCGCGGTCGCGACGACGGTCGCGACGAGACTCACGCTGGAGCGGGCGAAGCCCACCGCCGGGGCCACGATCCGCTCGAGCATGCCGGTATGCTCGAGGACCGCGCCGTAGGCGAGTGCCGCCATGATGAGCCAGATGGTGTTCAGCATGCTGTCCATGCCGCCGCGCGACAGCAGCGCATCCAGATCCGGATCTCCGCTTTGATAGACGAAGCCGCTCGCCAGCGCCTCCCAGACGCCCTTGATGAGGCC
>DASUGG010000222.1:0-2560 GCA_036274135.1 Geminicoccaceae bacterium | reverse complement strand
ACAAGGCCGAGATCGAGGCGCACCAGGCGGAGATCGGCCTCGACTTCAAGCGCGATCTCGCCGAGCCGCTCGGCGGCGAGTTCGCCTTCGCGGTCGACGGTCCGATGCTGCCGTCGCCATCGTGGAAGCTGATCGTCGAGGTCTACGACGCGGACCGTCTGCAGTCGGCGATCGAGCGCGTGCTCGAGCGGGTGAACGTCGAGGCGGTGAAGAACGGCAAGCAGCCGGGCACGCTGGTGGCCGAGACCTCGGGCAGCCGCCCGGGTTGGGCTCTCACGCTGCCGGGCAGCGGGCTCACCGTGCACTACGTCTATGCCGACGGTTACCTGGTCGCGGCGCCCAGCCGCGCGCTGGTCGACCGGGCGTTGCAGAATCGGGCGAGCGGCTACTCGATCGCCGGTGCACCGCAGTTCACCGCGCTCCTGCCCCAGGGCGGTCAGCCGAACTTCTCGGCGGTGGTCTTCCAGAATCTCGGTCCGGCGCTCGCGCCGGTGATGAGTCTGCTGGGCGGCACGGGCGCGCTCTCGGCCGACCAGAAGCAGGCCCTCGAGGCGCTCGCCGCCGACGCGCCGCCGAGTCTGGCGTACGCCTACGGCGAGGAGGATCGGATCATCGCGGCGACCCGCGGCTCGGGCATCATGGGCCTGAACTTCGGCAGCCTGATGGGTCTGGGCGCGATCATCGGCGGCGAGGATGCGCCGGGCGCGCACACCAACGCCAAGCAGCAGCGTGCCATGCCGGCCCCGCAGGCGGCGGCGCCCGCTGCGGCTCCGGCTTCCACCGTGGGGGCGATCGCTCCGTGAGTGAAGCTGTTCGATCCGGCTCGGTGCCGGAACGTGATCTCAAGCCCGCTGGCGGCGCCGGCGGGCTTGGGATGGAGGCCGGCGGCCGAACCGCCGCGCTGAGGACGATGCCCGGTGGCGAAGCCGCCGGGCTTGTGTCACTTCCTCCGCCCGCCATCGAGCTGCGCGGGCTCGAGGTGCGGTTGGGAGGTCGGCCCGTCCTGCGCGGTCGCGACGCCGCGCTCACCGGCCGGTCGATCGGCCTGCTGGGCCCGAATGGCGCCGGCAAGACGACGTTGATCCACACCATCCTGGGCTTCCACCATCCCGCGGCCGGCAGCGTGCGGGTGCTCGGTCACGAGGTGGGGAAGGGGACGAAGTCGGTGCGCGCGCTGCTCGGCTACATGCCGGAGGGCGACAGCTTCATCGCCGGCATGAGCGGCCTGCGATTCGTGCGTTACATGGCCGAGCTCTCCGGCCTGCCGGCCGAGCCGGCGCTCGAGCGCGCCCACGAGGCGATGTTCTACGTCGGTCTCGGCGAGGCGCGCTACCGGCCGATCGCGAGCTACTCGCTCGGCATGCGCCAGCTGGTGAAGCTCGCCCAGGCGATCGTTCACGGGCCGCAGCTCCTGCTGCTCGATGAGCCCACCAACGGGCTCGATCCGCCGGCGCGCCGGCGCATGATCAAGCTCATTCGCGACATCGCACGGCAGGGTGACGTGCGGATCCTGCTCTCGTCGCATCTGCTGCGCGATGTCGAGGAGTGTTGCGAGGACGTGCTGGTGCTGAAGGAAGGCCGCATCGCGCTGGCCTGCAACCTGGCAGAGGAGCGGCGGACGAACCGCCGGTTCCTCGAGCTCGAGATCGGCGGCGCCGCGGGCGAGCAGACGGCGGCGTTCACGGCCGGCGCTGAGCGTCTCGGCTGCGAGACCGCGGTGCTCGGCAGGCGGGTGAAGCTCGTCCTTCCGCAGGACGTCGAAGTGCGCGACCTCTACAAGGTGGCGGCCGAGGCCAAGGCCGAGATTCGCCGCTTGTCGTACCGGCGTGATTCGCTCGAAGACATCTTCTTGAAGGCGATGGAGACCTCGCATGGCAGTCGTTGACCGCGCCTGGCACGGGTACCAGGGCCGCATGACCCCGGAGCGCTGGCGGTTCCTGGTGCTGCCGCGCTTCGCCTGGGGCGACATCTTCCGCTCGCGCCTGCTCACCGCGTACTACGTGCTCTGCGGGCTGGTGCCGGTGGTCTTCGCCGTGCTGATCTACCTGCGCTACAACCTCGGCGCGCTGTCGGTGCTCGGGATCCAGGCCCAGAACATCGAGCAGGCGCTGCCGATCGACGGACGCTTCTTCGCCGTCTTCCTCTCGATCGAGGCCGGCATGGGCTTCGTCTTCGCCTCCTTCGTCGGGCCGGCGCTGATCGCGCCGGACGTCAACCACAACGCGCTGCCGCTGTTCCTGGGGCGTCCGTTCTCGCGCTCCGAGTACGTGCTCGGCAAGTTCATGTCGCTCGCCGTCCTGCTGTCGGCGATCACCTGGGTGCCGGCACTGCTGCTCTTCGCCCTGCAGAGCTTCCTCGCCGAGAGCGGCTGGATGATGGCGCATCTCGACCTGCTCGGAGCCTCGCTCGCGCTGGGACTGCTGTGGATGGCCGTGGTCTCGCTCCTGGTGCTCGCCATCTCCGCTTGGATCCGCTGGCGGCCGGTCGCCACGGCGCTCCTCTTCGCGATCTCGGTCGTCGGCGCCGGCGTCGGGGGCATCGTCTGGGCGATGTTCCA
This sequence comes from Geminicoccaceae bacterium, assembly GCA_036274135.1. Lineage (GTDB taxonomy): Bacteria > Pseudomonadota > Alphaproteobacteria > Geminicoccales > Geminicoccaceae > DASUGG01. The sequence continues at coordinate 3 of DASUGG010000222.1, read as the reverse complement.
GGC
>DASUGG010000221.1:0-9291 GCA_036274135.1 Geminicoccaceae bacterium | reverse complement strand
GTCGGGCGAACCATGACCATGCCGGTGCGAATCTACCTGTCGGTGCTGGATGGCGAGTTCGGCACCGCCGCGGCGCTCTCGACCATTCTGCTCGTCACGACCGGCCTGGCCGTGTTCATCATCTTCCGCATCTCGGAGAACAAGGAGAGCGCCTTCGCCTAGCGCCGGGCGACGGGCGACGGGCGAGCCGGTACGATCGCGCCGGCCCCGCTTGCGCGGAAAGCGACACCGACCGGCAGGGTCTATGCGTACCGATTGATAGCCGCACGTCGACGTGGACTTGCGCAGTGCGCGATGTTCCGAGAGTATTCGCGACAAACCACAGCCTCAGGCGAGACATGAGAAGCCCTGCGGACATCATCGCCTGCCACGACTGTGGCCTTCTGCACCAGGTGGGCGAGTTGCCGGACGGAGCGGCCGCCGCCTGCACGCGCTGCGGCGGCGTGCTGCGCCGCCGCCGGACCAACAGCATCGACCGCGCCCTGACCCTGACGCTGGCGGCGCTGATCCTGTTCGTGCTCGCCAACAGCTTCCCGTTCCTGACGTTCAAGCTCGAGGGCCGGGCGACCACCAGCACCCTGATGACCGGCGTGCTGATGCTGTACGAGGACGGGATGTGGCCCCTCGCGGCGCTCGTGTTCGGCGTCACCATCCTGGTGCCGCTCGCCAAGCTGCTGGCGACGACCTACGTCCTGCTGCCGCTGCGCTTCAGCCGGCGCGTCTGGGGCATGGCGGCGGTGTTCCGGGCGACCGAGATCATGCACCCCTGGGCGATGATGGAGGTGTTCCTGCTCGGCGTCATCGTCGCCTATGTCAAGCTGTCCGATCTCGCCAGCCTGGAGCTCGGCATCGCGCTGTACTCCTTCATCGGTCTGATTCTGGTGATGATCGCCGCCGAGGCGGCGCTCGACCCGCGCGAGGTCTGGGACCGCCTCGCCCGCCAGGCGACCGGCCGCCTGGCCGGCCGTGACCTCGGCTCGCTGGTGAGCTGCCACGCCTGCGACCAGGTCTGCCGCGTCGCCGCCGGCGCCCGGGCGCGCTGCCCGCGCTGCGGCGCCGCGCTGCACCGGCGCAAGCCGGACAGCATCGCCCGGACCTGGGCGCTCGTGATCGCCGCCTGCATCCTCTACATCCCGGCCAATCTCCTGCCGGTCATGACCGTGATCTCGTTCGGCCGCGGCGAGCCGGACACCATCCTGAGCGGGGTCAAAACGCTGATCGCCGCCGGCATGTGGCCGGTCGCGGTGCTGGTGTTCTTCGCCAGCATCACGGTGCCGGTGCTCAAGATCGTGGCGCTGATCCTGCTGCTGATCTCGGTACAGCTGCGCTCGAGCTGGCGGCCGCGCGACCGCACCGTGCTCTACCGCGTCGTCGAGTCGGTCGGCCGCTGGTCGATGGTCGACATCTTCATGATTTCGATCCTCGTGGCGCTGGTGAACCTCGGCGCGATCGCCACGATCGTGCCGGGACCGGGCGCCATCGCCTTCGCCGCCGTGGTCATCCTCACGATGATCGCGGCGATGACGTTCGATCCCAGATTGATCTGGGACGCTCGGGAGAGGGCCCGTGACGAACAACAGACAGCCCATGCCTGAAGCGGCCGGCGACCCGCTGCGCCACGAACTGCCGCGGCGCGACGCCGAGGCCGTGCCGGAGGCGGAGATCAGGGGATGGCGCGGCATCTCGATCGTCTGGCTGGTGCCGCTGGTCGCGGCGGTGATCGGCATCTGGCTGGCCTACACCACGCTGCAGGAGCGCGGCCCGACCATCACCATCACCTTCGACGACGCCGAGGGCCTCGAGGCCGGCAAGACCAGGATCAAGTACAAGGACGTCGAGGTCGGCACGGTCCAGAACGTGCGGCTCGGCGACGATCTCAAACACATCGTGGTCACGGCCGAGATGGTGAAGGAGGCCGAGGCCTACATGAGCGACGGCACGCGCTTCTGGGTCGTGAGCCCGAGGCTCGGCGCCGCCGGGGTCTCGGGGCTCGGCACCCTGCTCTCGGGCGTCTATATTGGCATCGATCCCCGACCGGGAACGCCCGCGACGGAGTTCGTCGGCCTGGCCGAGCCGCCGCTGATCACATCGGACACGCCCGGCCGCCATTTCATGCTGCGCGCCGCCACCCGCGGCTCGATCTCGCGCGGCTCGTCGGTCTATTTCCGCGGCATCGAGGTCGGCCAGGTCGTCGACTACCGCCTCGCCGACGACAACCAGAGCCTCGACATCCAGGTGTTCATCCGCGCGCCGCACGATCGCCTGGTGGAGGACGACAGCCGCTTCTGGAACGCCAGCGGCCTGCGGGTGGCGATGGGCGCCAACGGCGTGCAGGTCGCCACCGAATCGGTGCAGGCGCTGCTCTCCGGCGGCGTCGCCTTCGACACGCCGATGAGCGCGACGCCGGGCAAGCCGAGCCCCGAGGGCACCGTGTTCACGCTCTACGACAGCTACGAGAGCGTCACCCAGGCCGGCTTCACCACCAAGGTGCCCTACGTCGTCCAGTTCGACGAATCGGTGCGCGGGCTCAGCCCCGGCGCGCCCGTCGAGTTCAGGGGCATGCGGATCGGCACGGTGAGCAATGTCGGCCTGCAGATCGACGTCGCGACCGAGAGCGTCCGCATCCCGGTGACCATCGAGATCGAGCCGCAGCGCCTGACCTTCACCGGCACCGACGAGAAGAACCCCTACGACGGCGCCCCCTATGGGCTGATGGAGAAGCTGGTCGAGCGCGGGCTGCGCGCCCAGCTGCAGTCGGGCAACCTCCTGACCGGCCAGCTGCTGGTCGATCTCGGCTTCCATCCCACCGCCAAACCCGCCAAGCTGAACCGGAACGGCGAGTATCCGGAGATTCCCTCGGTCGCCTCGGAGATGGAATCGGCGACCGCCTCGATGCAGGACGTGCTGCACGAGCTGGCGGCCTTGCCGCTGACGGAGCTCGTGCAGGAGCTGCGCTCCACGGTGCAGAGCGTCAACGAGCTGGTCAGCTCGCCGCAGACGGCCGGGACCCTCGAAGCACTCAAGGGCACCGCCGTCGAGCTGCAGGGTCTGATCCAGACCCTCGACACGCAGATCGGCCCGCTCATGGTGCAGGCGCAGGGGACGCTCGCTTCCGCCGAATCCATGGTCGGCTCCGACTCCCAGACCCGCTACGATCTGACTGCCACGCTCAAGGAGCTGGCCGGGGCGGCACGCTCGATCCGCGTGTTCGCCGACTATCTCGAACGCCATCCCGAAGCGCTGATCCGCGGCAAGCCGGGGTTTGCGAGCCAATGAGCGCCGCGATGCCGATGCCGCGCCTGCTCGCCGCCGCGCTGCTGCTCGTGCTCGCCGCGTGCAACTCGTCGCCGCCGACCCAGTTCTACACGCTCTCCGGCATGCAGCTGCCGCCGGGCAATCCGGGCGCCAACAGAACGATCGTCGGGATCGGCCCGGTGACCCTGCCGGACTATCTCGACCGGCCGCAGATCGTGACCAGGGCGAGCGGCAACCGGGTCACGCTCGCGTCGTTCCAGTCGTGGATCGAGCCGGTCGACAGCATGTTCACGCGGGTGCTGGTGGGCAACCTCTCGTCGCTGCTGGCGACCGACAACGTCATCACGCTGCCGCAGCGGCGGCCGCTGGCGCTCGACTATCAGGTCGAGGTCGACGTCGACCGGTTCGACGGCGACCTCACCGGCCGTGCCGTGCTCGACGCCCGCTGGCGGGTGTTCGGCAAGGACGGCGAGCAGCTGATCGGCCAGGGCCGTTCGACGATCGTCCAGCCGGCCGCCGAGCCCGACAGCTACGAGGCGCTGGTCGCCGCCATGAGCCAGGCGCTCGCGCAGATGAGCCGCGCGATCGCGAACACCATCGAGCAGCACCGGTCGGGCTAGACGGGCCGGACGAAGCTACCCTTGCCGAGGCGCCGGAGCGCGACGCGAGGCGCATGCGCGGCGACCGCCCGTTCGTGTTCAGCAACATCAGGAAGCATCAGGGCGTCGACGGCGTCGCGGACTTCATCGTCCTGATGGGCGGCCTGTCCGCCTGAACGCTGCACCGAAAGGCTTGCGCCGGAGCCGCACCGGTCGCATGATCGCGGCCAGCGCCACCAGCCAGGGAGGGCTTTTGATGAGAGTCGCTGCATCCCACCGGGCTGGCGGAGCGCGCGAGGCCTGACCTGCCTCCGGGGGCTTTCCCTCGGATCACCGCCTCTCGACCAGCCATCGCCGCGACCGGCCGCTTTCGCGTCCGGGGCGGCAGCTCATGCCCTCGCATGTCCGGCGCCAGGTGTGGCGCCGAAGAAGCTGGCTCGAGACCATGTCATGGACTTCCGATCTGGCCGATCTCGGCTGGAACGTTTTCTGGCAATCACAGCTCACACCTGTGGAATGGGACGACGTCACGCCGGTGCGGGTGATGGCGGTGCACCGCGACGGCCTCGACGTCGCGGGTCCGGGGATCGCGACGCGCATCCCGCCGTTCAGGGGTGATCCGGAGGACGACGAGGCCGCCGCCACCGTCGGCGACTGGCTGCTGCTCGATCGCGCCAGCCCCCGGGCGCGGCGCCGCCTCGAGCGCAGGAGCCTGTTCAAGCGCCGCGCGGCGGGCCTGACCTCGCGCGTCCAGCTCATCGCCGCCAATGTCGACACGCTGTTCGTCGTGTCGTCGTGCAACCAGGACTTCAACCCGGCGCGCCTCGAGCGCTATCTGGCGCTCGCCCGCGACGCCGACGTGACCCCTGTGGTGGTGCTGACCAAGGCCGACCTGGTCGAGGCGCCCGCCGACTTCGCGCGGCGCGCCGCCATGCTGATGCCGGGCCTCCTGGTGGAGACCGTCGATGCGCGGGAGCGCGCCAGCACGGCCTGCCTCGAGGCCTGGTGCGGCCACGGCCAGACGGTGGCGCTCGTGGGCTCCTCGGGCGTCGGCAAGTCCACCTTGGTCAACACGCTCGCCGGCACAGCGATCACGACCCAAGGAACGCTCGTGGACGGTCGCGGCCGCCACACCACGGCCGGCCGCTCGCTGCACCGGCTGCCGGCCGGCGGCTGGCTGCTCGATACACCCGGCATGCGCGAATTGCAGCTGAGCGAAGCGAAGGAAGGGCTCGATGCGCTGTTCGCGGACATCGTCGGGCTGGCCGAGCGCTGCCGCTTCGCCGACTGCCGGCACGAGAGTGAGCCCGGCTGCGCGGTCCTCGCCGCGATCGCAGCCGGCAGGCTCGATCCGGAGCGTCTGCGCCGGCAGCGCAAGCTCGCCGCCGAGGAGGCGCGCAACAGCGAGAGCCTCGCCGAGCGCTTGGCACGCGACAAGGCGTTCGGCAGGATGGTGAAGGGCATCATGCGGGACAAGCGACGAAGACAGGAAAGCTAAGGCCTGTCAGCCAGGAGGAGGAGATGGACAAGGTGCGGTGCAGCTGGGCCGGAAGCGACCCGCTCTACATCGCCTATCACGACGAGGAATGGGGCACGCCGCTGCACGACGACCGCGCATTGTACGAGATGCTGGTCCTGGAGGGCTTCCAGGCCGGCCTGTCCTGGATCACGATCCTGAGGAAGCGCGAAAACTTCCGGCGCGCTTTCGACGGCTTCGAGCCGGCGAAGATCGCGGCCTATGACGAGCGCAAGGTCGCGAAGCTGATGGCCGATCCCGGGATCATCCGCAACCGCGCCAAGATCGAGGGGGCCATTGTCTCGGCGAGAAAATGGCTCGAGATCACGCAGGAGCCGGGCGGCTTTCGCGGCTTCGTCTGGCAGTTCGTGGACGGCCGGCCGATCGTCAACCACTGGCGCGCGATGAGCGAGGTCCCGGCCGAGACGCCCGAGGCGCGCGCGATGTCGAAGGCGCTGAAGGCGCGCGGCTTCAAGTTCGTCGGCCCGACCATCTGCTACGCCTTCATGCAGGCGACCGGCATGGTCGACGACCATCTGGTGAGCTGCTTTCGCCGCAGCGATCAGCGCAGGGCGGCTGGAACCCGCGCAGACGCCCCACCGTTATGAATGACCCCATTCCGAGGAGTAGTCGCCCGATGATCCGCCTGGTCCCGCTGCTGCCGGCAGCATGCCTTCTTGCCGCCTCGCCGGCCTTCGCAGATGCCCCGCCCGCTGACGCGCAGCCCCTGTCGCGGGTCCTTCAGACGCTGGAGCAGCAGGGCGATGTGGCCTATTTCGACGAGGTCGACTGGGACGATGACGGCTACTGGGAGATCGAGTACGTCGACCGCAGCGGGAACACGGTCGAGATCAGGGTCGATCCGGTGAGCGGCCAGACCCGGAAGTAGGCCACGCCTTTGCGGAGGGCGCGGCTGCTGCCGGCCTGGTCCACCCCGGAGGGGGCCGCCTATCGGCCGAGGCGCTCGAGCTCCTCGATCGTGCGGGGAAAGTCCTTGCCGAGCAGGCGCGAGAAGGCGCGGTCCGCCAGAATTCTGCCGTCGGTCTGACAGCGCGGGCAATAGTTGGTCTCGTTGTCGGCGTAGCGGATGCGCTGGACCGGCGTGCCACAAACCGGGCAGGGTTTGCCGTACTTGCCGTGCACGGCCATGTCCGGGCGGAAGGCGGTGACCTTCTCCGGAAAGCCGTCGTCCGTCTCGGCGCGCAGGCGCTCGATCCAGTCGGCGAGCGTCGTGTGGGTAGCATGATGCAGCCGATCGATCTCTTCCGGCGTCAAGGCGTGCGTCATGGCGAGCGGCGAGAGGCGCGCCGCGTGCAGGATCTCGTCGGAATAGGCGTTGCCGATGCCGCTGAGGCGGCGCGGGTCGGTGAGCGCGCGCTTGAGCGTATGGTTCTCGGCGAGCAGGGCGGCGCGGAACACCGCGAGGTCGGCATCGAGCACCTCGAGGCCGCCCGGATCGTGCGCTGCGAGGCCCGCCTCGCCATCGACCACGTGCAGCGATGCCCGCTTCTTCGGCCCGAACTCGGTCAGCACCAGCGTGCCGTCCGGGAAGTCGAAGCCGGCATGCGCGATTTTGCGCGCGAGCTTGGCACCCTTCTCGCGCCAGTGCAGGCGGCCGGCGATCATCAGGTGCAGCACCAGCCACAGATCGCCCTCGAGGCCGATCGCGATGCGCTTGCCGATGCGGCGCAGGCGCAGGACCTTGCGACCCTCGGCGGCGCGGACCGGGGGCCGCGCGGTCTTGAGCAGCGACGGGCTGACGATCCGCACCGCCTCGAGCGGCCGGCCGACGATGCGCTTGTCCAGCGCCTCGATATAGACCGTGACGTCCGGCAGCTCGGGCATCCGCAGCGCCGCCAACCGGCCGCCGGTCAGCCCCCGGGCGCGCCATGGGCGTTGACGTAGAGCGCATAGATCGACTGGCTCGCCGCCATGAACAGCCGGTTGCGCAGCGGTCCGCCGAAGCAGACGTTGGCGCAGCGCTCGGGCAGGGCGATGCGGCCGATCTTCGTGCCGTCGGGCGCGAACACCAGCACGCCGTCGAGCTCCGCGCTGCCCATGCCCCAACCGCACCAGAGATTGCCGTCGACATCGCAGCGCATGCCGTCGGGCGTGCCACCCGGCCCCGCGTCGATCAGCACCCGCTTGTTCGCGATCGTCCGGCCGTCGGCGGCGACGTCGTAGGCCAAAATCTTGCGGTGCGGCTGACCGCGCGATTCGACGACGTAGAGCAGCTTCTCGTCGGGCGAGAAGCAGAGCCCGTTCGGGCCCAGCACGTCGTCGGCGACCACCGCAACCTCGCCGTCCGGTCCGATCCGGTAGACCGCCTGGGGCAATTCCGGCTCGGCGCGAAAGCCCTCGTAATTGGCGAGGATGCCGAAGGGCGGGTCGGTGAACCAGATCGAGCCGTCCGACTTCACGACGACGTCGTTAGGCGAGTTCAGGCGCTTGCCCTGGAAGTGGTCCATCAGCACGGTGATGCTGCCGTCGTACTCGGTGCGGGTGAGGCGCCGGCCGTGCTCGCAGGTGACCAAGCGGCCCTGGCGGTCGCGGGTGTTGCCGTTGGCGAAGTTCGAGGGCCTGCGGAAGACGCTGACCTGGCCGGTCTCCTCCTCCCACTTGAGGATGCGGTTGTTGGGGATGTCGCTCCAGAGCAGATAGCGGCCGTCGCCGAACCACACCGGCCCCTCGGCCCAGCGGCAGCCGGTGTAGAGGCGCTCGACCGCGGCGCTGAAGATCCGGTAGGACGCGAAGCGATCGTCGAGGACCTCGACCGCCGGATCGGGATAGCGGGGATGGTCGCGCCAGCCGGCGCTCAGGGGGGTTGTGGTCATCGTCGATCCTTCCCGAGGCGTGCCCGATCATCGGCATCTTGGTGAATGGAGCCGCGGCGCCGCTCGAAGCAGCGCATCGCACAGGCCTCTTCATAACGGCGAGCAGCGCGCATGAGCAAGGTGGCCGCCGCTCGCACGGCCTTCCTGTTCAAAGCAGCGACAGAAACTCATCAACAGTGAGTTGCGCCTGGCGAAGGATGTGGCGCAGAGTTCCACGCGGGATCTCCTTGCCGGCGTGGCGGGAACGGTCGTGCGGCGGCGTGGGTCAGTGCGGTGGACAAGAAGGTGGTGGCTGCCGCTGCTGCGCTCGATGAGGAATCCGCCGCGCTCGAGGGCGCGAATCACCTCCCTCGCCGTCAGTTGCGGCAGCCGCCCGGTCATACGGGAACGGTGATCTGACGGACCTCTGGTCTGCTCTCCTTCGGCAGCTCCTCGCCATGGTCGAGGCGATAGGAGATCGCGAGGCGGATGGCGTCCTCTGCCATTGCGAGGGCCTCGGCCTCGGTCTCGCCAAACGTCGCGACCTCGGGAAGGCCGGGAACGAGCACGTTGAAGCCTCCTTCCTCAAGAGGCTCCAGAATCACCGTAAAGCAATGCTCTCCAGCCATGCCATTACCCGCAAGGTCGCACTAGGATTGCATAGCACAAAGCGGCAGGAGGCACATCCCGACCACTAACTCCGGCTTGCGGCCGGACCGTCTACTGCTCTCAGCAGCCGCAGCCGGCCTTGGCGGCCTGCGCCGCCGGGGTGTGGCCGCGCTCGCGCAGCGCCTGCTGCGCCTCGGTGAGATCGATCCAGGGCGCTCGCGGGCCGTCGGCGGTCACCGGCAGCTCGCGGCCGTCGACGATGGTCAGCGTGTTGCGCACGAGCTCCCTGCTGCGGCGCGCGTTCATGTGGATGTCATACAGGGTAAAATTCCCTTTCTCGATGCGGAACAGCGCGACATCGGCGAGCGCGCCCGGCCGCAGCGTGCCGACCTCGTCCTGCAGCCCCATCACCTGCGCCGGGCGCGCCGTGGCAGCCTGCACGGTCTCCGCGAAGCTCATGCCCAGGGCCATGAACTTGCTGAGGCAGGTCGGCAGGTCG
>DASUGG010000220.1:0-19882 GCA_036274135.1 Geminicoccaceae bacterium | reverse complement strand
CTGCGGCACGTCGCGCAGCGTGCTGGCGATGATCCGGAGCAGGGGCGAGGAGCCGCGGATCGTCGAGTACCTGGAAACGCCGCCGAGCCGCGACGAGCTGAAGGATCTGCTGCGCCGGATGGCGATGACGCCGCGCGCGCTGCTGCGCCGCAAGGGCACGCCCTACGACGAACTCGGCCTCGACGATGCCAGGTGGAGCGACGACGAGCTGATCGACCTGATGCTGCAGCACCCGATCCTGATCGAGCGGCCGATCGTCGTCACGGAGAAGGGCGTCCGGCTCTGCCGCCCCGCCGATAGCGTGCTCGAAATCCTGCCGTAGGACCGGCATCCCGCCGCCGCCCGCGGCCTCGAGTGACTCCTGCCGGCGTCGGATCAGATGCCGTCGCCAGTCTCGCGTTGCGAGTAGCGCTGCAGGATCGTCTTGAGGCGGTCGTGCCAGTCGTTGATCGTATCCTCGTTGACCTGCCCTTGGCTCTGGCCCGCCACATGACGGAGAACCGTAAAATGAATGTCTCCTTCCAACTCCGTCAGATCGTCCGCCAGACTCTGACTAAGCGTACTATACTGATAAAACTGATAGTATGCATTGACAGAAGTGACCGCAGCGATCAACGCCGATAGAACAATTGGAGCAAGAGCGAAGTCAATCCCTCCGACATTCAGTTTAGGATATAGTTTTGTTATCGCTGCAGAAATAGTCGTAAGTAAACTAAGGAGGACAATTGTCATCTGCAGGATTTGGTCGTTGCGATAATAATCATTGCTAACATGTTTAGCGTTGTTCGCACGGTCGATACTTATTGGCTTCTTCTTCATCTTCAACTTCAGTTTCGATGCCTTTACATATTGCCAGTGATGTAGCAACTCCTTCGGCTTCCTTGTTGGCCTGAGCACAAAGACCTGTTGAAACAAGCAGGCAAAACAGTATGGCGGCCAATGATCCGCCGACCGACCTTCTCATGCGAAACCTCATGACTCGCGACATCAGCTTGGTCGGCTCGAGGACATTGCAACTCGGGCGACCTTTTCGCCGTGCCGCACCGGCGTGAGCGGCAGTTCGCCGGGCTTGTTCGGATCGGGCCTCTGGAGACACATCGGCGCGCGATCTCAACAACTAGTGAGCCTTTCTTGCTATTCTACTTGATTTGATATGATTGCGAAACGCCTAAATTACGCGATCCGTGGCGCAATTTTGCTCGCGGGGCGTCGTGCCCGGGGCCGGTGCGCCGGGCCTATAGTGTGCGCAGGCCGAGATGCTCGCGCATCGGCTCGACGTCCCGGTCGCCATGCAGCAGGATGTGGCCGTAGCGGATGCAGAACGTGGCGATGATCACGTCGATGGTGCCGCGGAGCGGGATCGCGTGCTGGCGCAGGGCGCGATAGTTCCGGGCACTGGCGAGCGCAACGTCGCGCCCGAGCAGATTGACGAACGGTAGCGAATCGAGAGCGCGCTTGGCTCGTTGAAATTCCCGCTCGTGGCGGCAGCCCTGAAGGACCTCGACGTAGATCAAATCGGCCGGGTCGAGGTCCCGGTTCCGCGCATGAAGCTACGATGCCGGCCTGGTGCCGAGCACGGTGACGCTCTTCAGCGCGACACCGGAGGCGCGGAACGCCGCGATGTCGGGGGCGCCCATATAGCCGGCGAGCACCTCGTCGGAGAGGGGGACCGGCTTTGCTTCGGCGATGCGCACGTCGTGAAAGCCGGTCGTCTCGAGCAGGGCGAGATAGCTCTGCTCCGCCATCGCGCCAGCGACGCAGCCGACGTAAAGCGACGCGACCTCGCGCACTGGCGCCGGCAGCTCGCCGGTCGCGACGATGTCGGAGACGCAGAACCGGCCGCCCGGGCGCAGGACGCGGAACATCTCGGCGAATGCGCGGCCCTTGTCGGGCACGAGGTTCAGGACGCAGTTGGAGATCACCGCGTCGACGCTGGCCGACTCGACCGGCAGCTGCTCGATCTGGCCCTCGCGGAACTCGACGTTGTCATACCCGAGCTTGGCGGCGTTGCCGCGCGCCTTGGCGACCATCTCGGAGGTCATGTCGACGCCGAGCACGCGGCCCTCGGGTCCGACCTCGTGGCGCGCGATGAAGGCGTCGTTGCCGGCACCCGAGCCGAGGTCGAGCACGGTCTCGCCCGGCCGCAGCGCCGCGTGCCGCGTCGGCACGCCGCAGCCGAGATTGAGATCGGCCTCGGCGAGACGGCCCGCGACCCCGGCGTAGGCGTCGCCGATCACGTTCAGGCCGTCCGGCGCCATCTCGTCGCCGCAGCCGCAGGATGCCGGCGCGCAGCAGCTCTCCGCATCGCGCGCGATCGCCGCGTAGCGCTCCCTTACGAGCGCCCTGGTCTCGTCCTCGGTCCTCATGCTTGCTTCTCCAGCTCGGATTCGGTGGTCCAGGCCGCGCTCGACAGCTCGCCGAGCAAGTCGTCGAGCGCCGCGCGCAGCTCGCCGATGCCGCGTGGATCCAGGCAGTAGCAGGAGTTCTTGCCGGCGATCCGGCCCCGGATCAGCCCGGCCTCCTTCAGCACCTTGAGATGCTGCGACACGGTCGCCTGCGACAGCGGCATCACCTTCACGACCTCGCCGCAGACGCAGGTGCCGCGCGCCGCCAGCACGCGCAGGATCTCGAGCCGGGCAGGGTGCCCCAGCGCCTTCAGGCGGTCGGCGAGAACATCATCCATGACCCATCCATCGTTCATCGACGATGGACGATCTAGATCGCGAGAAGCGCCGGTGTCAAGCAGGAACGTGGCCACGAATGCCCGACCTTGGTTGGCATCGTAGCCCGATCATTCAAACCTTGATCGACGTCCGGTCGCTGCCTTGGAAACGATGGTGCAGGCGACGCAGTTGAGCGTTGCCAGCCCGGCCGACGAGATTGCTAGAATCTCAGGTGTTTGTCCTTGCCGCCTTGCCACAGCGGCATCGACATCCGCTCGGTGAAGTGCGGGAACATGAGGTTGAACGATACCGTGATCCGCTCGCGCGCACTCACGTTGATCGGCACGTCGTGCTTGAGCCACGCCGGGAACAGCACCAGCCGACCGGGTTTTCCGTCCACCTGGACCAGATTGCCGTTGAAGGCGTTCTGCTTGACGGGCGGCGGCATCATGACATCGGCCTGGGCGCGCGGATCATAAAAGCGGGTGAAGTTGGCCTTGGGGGCGCACTGGACGTAGTAGATGCCGGCGAAGAAGTTGTTGGGGTGCGAGTGCACCGAATGGCTGGCGCCTGGCGGATTGACGTTCGCCCACATCCCGGTGAACACCATCTCGCCGGCCTCGATCTCAAGCTGGCGGAGCGCACCGCCGGCGACCTTGGCGATGGCGCGCGCCAGCGGCTCGAAATCGGTCAGCTGGTAGAGATCGTGCTTCGTCTGAAAGGTCTCGCCGGGGTAGCTCTGCACGCGCGGGCCCGTGATGGCGTCGAGCTTGGCCAGGATCCCTTCGTTGAGCGGCGCGACCAGATCCGGCGCCAGGTCGGCGAGCCAGATCAACGTTGGAAACACCTGGTTGACCCACGTTCGCGCGAACTGGACGGCCAGATCTGAGGGTGCCATCTGCTGCTCCGTTGGCCTTGCGCCGATCTCCCCGACAGGCAGGCGATCCGCACGCCTGGCTCCAGACGAAACGTCTCCATTGCCCGACGCTCAGGGCAGCGTGTAGGCGGTCTTCACCTGGGTGTAGAACTCCACCGCGTAGCGGCCCTGCTCGCGCGGGCCGTAGCTCGAGCCCTTCCGGCCGCCGAACGGCACATGGTAGTCGACGCCGGCGGTCGGCAGGTTGACCATCACAAGTCCGGCCTCGGCGTTGCGGCGGAAATCGCTCGCGTGCTTCAGCGAGGTCGTGCAGATGCCCCAGGACAGGCCGAACGGGCTGTCGTTCGCGACCGCGAGCGCCTCGTCGTAGTCCTTGACCCGGATCACCGTCGCGATCGGCCCGAACACCTCCTCGCGGTTGATCTGCATGTCGTTCGTGGTCTCGGTGATCAGCGCCGGCGCCAGGTAGTAGCCGTCGGTGTCGCGCTTCAGGCGCTCGCCGCCCTGGACCAGCCGGCCGCCCTCCTTGCGCCCGATCTCGAGGTAGCGGAGGTCCTGATCGAGCTGCTTCTGATCGACCACCGGCCCCACCTGCACGCCCGGCTTCAGCGCATGATCGACCTTCAGCTTCTGCATCGCCTCGACCATCGCCGCGACGAAGCGGTCGTGGATCTTGTCCGTGACGATCAGGCGCGAGGACGCGGTGCAGCGCTGCCCGGTCTGGAAGAAGGCGCCGTTGACGGCGCAGCTCACCGCCACGTCGAGGTCGGCGTCGTCCAGCACCACGAGCGGATTCTTGCTGCCCATCTCGAGCTGGAACTTGGCGAGCCGCGCGGCGCATCTCTGCGCGATGTGCCGGCCGGTATCGACGCTGCCGGTGAAGCTCACCGCGGCGACGTCGGGCGAGTCGAGGATCGCCTCGCCGACCACCGAGCCGCGCCCCATCACGAGGTTGAACACGCCCTCGGGAAGCCCGCGCCGCTGCAGGATGTCGGCGATCTCCCAGGCGCAGCCCGGCACGAGGTCGGCGGGCTTCAGTACCACGGTGTTGCCGAAGGCGAGCGCCGGCGCGATTTTCCAGGCGGGGATCGCCAGCGGAAAGTTCCAGGGCGTGATCAGCCCGACCACGCCGAGCGGCTCGCGAGAGATCTCGATCTCGACGCCCGGCCGGACCGAGGGCAGGCGCTCGCCGGCGAGCCGCAAGGCCTCGCCCGCGAAGAACTTGAAGATCTGACCGGCCCGCCCGGCCTCGCCGATGCCGTCGGCGAGCGGCTTGCCCTCTTCGCGCGCGAGCAACTCGCCCAGCTCCTCCCGGCGCTTGAGGATCTCGTCGCCGGTCGCGTCGAGCAGATCGAACCGTTGCTGCGGCGTGGCGCGCGACCAGGCCGGGAACGCCGCCTTGGCGGCGGCGATCGCCTGCTCGGCGAGCGTCCGGTCGGCACGGCCGTAAACGCCGACGACGTCGCCCAGATCGGAGGGATTGACGTCGTCCTGGCCATCGCTGCCCTCGACCCAGGCTCCTCCGATCAGATGCGGCTTGAGTGCCATTTCCGCTCCCTTCCCTCGACGTTGGCTCGACCTCGACCTCGGCCGGAAGGTAGGCCAGGATGGCGGCCGTGTCACGCCGGCCCGGCGCCCCTTGGCGCGATTCCAGCGGGCTGCGACGCGCTTTCGGGGAGGCTCCGTTGAACGACCGCAAGCCGCTGATTCTGATCGATCCGCTGCCCCGCACGGTGCCCATGTGCTTCGACGAGAAGGCGAGGGCGCGTCTCGCCGGACTCGGCCGCCTGGTGGTGCACGAGAGTTCCCGCATGCCGGCCGCGATGGTCGAGGAGCACCTCCCGGAGGTCGAGGTGCTGATCGGCCAGACCGACATGCCGGCCGAGCGCCTCGAGCGCGCCAAGAAGCTTCGCGCGATCGTCAACATCGAGGGCAACTTCCTGCCCAACATCGACTACGCGACCTGTTTTCGCCGCGGCATCTGGGTGCTGAACGCGAGCCCGGTGTTCGCCCAGACCGTGGCCGAGATGGCGCTCGGCATGATGCTCGACCTCGCGCGCGGCATCGCGGCGGCCGACCGCGCCTTCCGCGAGGGGCGCGAGGTCTGGGGCCTCGAGAGCAACGCGGAATCCTTCCTGATCCAGGGTCAGCCCGTTGGCCTGATCGGCTTCGGCGATCTCGGCCGCGCCTTCCGCCGCCTGCTCGTGCCGTTCGCCTGCCCGGTCACGGTCTACGATCCGTGGCTGCCGGACCTCATGATCCGCGACCACGACTGCGCGCCGGCGGGCCTCGACGAGGTGCTCGAGACCGCGCGCGTGATCGCCGTGTTCGCCGCCGTCACGACCGACAACCGGGCGATGCTCGGGCGCGCACAGCTCGAGCGCATCCGCCCGGGCAGCCTGTTCCTGCTGATGAGCCGCGCGGCGGTCGTGGACTTCGAGGCGCTCGTGGACTGCGTCGCCAAGGGCCGCTTCAAGGCCGCGACCGACGTCTTCCCGGAGGAGCCCTGGCCGGCCGAGCACCGCCTGCGCCGGCTGGAGGGCATCCTGCTCTCGGCGCACCGCGCCGGCGCGCTCGACGAGGTGTTCAAGCGCATCGGCGAGCTGGTGCTGGCGGACCTCGCCTTGATCCTGCAGGGCCTGCCGCCGGTGATGTGCAAGCGCGCCGAGCCCGAGACCGTCGCCCGCCTGCGCTCGATGCCCGTGCAGGTCTCGTGAGTTGCCACAGCCTGTGGATAACCTGGGAACATTCAGGCAATCACGCCCACGAAGCTGTGGACCGCAAGCGGAACAGCCTGTGGAGGAGATAGAATTTCGCTCCGCCGGCGAGGTTCGCTAGAATCGCGGCGGAGGGACAGCCATGGCCGACGCCGCCGAGACCTTGTTCCCGATCGACGACGACGATGCCCATGCGACCGGGCTCTTGCCGGCGCAGTACCTCAAGGCGCTGATCGAGCGCCGAGACGTGCGTGCGATCGAGCCGATCCTGCCCGATCAGCTGCAGCCGGCGAGCATCGACCTGCGGCTCGGCGGCAATGCCTGGCGGGTGCGGGCGAGCTTCCTGCCGGGGCGCAACAACAGCGTGGCGGACAGGATCAGGACGCTCGCCATGCACCGCTTCGAGCTCGGCGACGAGGGGGCGGTGCTCGAGCGCGGCTGCGTCTACATCGTCGAGCTCATGGAGAGCCTGGCGCTGCGCAGCCGCACCTCGGCGATCGCCAACCCGAAAAGCTCGATCGGCCGCATCGACGTGTTCACGCGCCTCATCACCGACCACGCGACCGAGTTCGACCAGGTGCGCGCCAATTATCACGGGCCGCTGTTCGCCGAGATCTCGCCGCGGACCTTCAGCATCCTGGTGCGCAAGGGCGACCGGCTGAACCAGATCCGGATCAAGCGCGGCTCGCCGCTCAGCAGCGATGCTTCGATCCGGCGGCTGCACCAGCGTGACGGTCTGGTCGACGCCGAAGTCGACGCCGACGAGATCAGGCGCGGCTTTCCGATCTCGGTCGACCTCATCGGCGAGGGCGAGGGCTCGGTGATCGGCTATCGTGCCCGCAAGCACGCGGATCTGATCGACCTGCGCCGGATCGGCCGCTACGAGGTCGCCGACTACTGGTATCCGCTGCAGGCGAGCCGCGATCGGACGCTGCTGCTCGATCCGGACGAGTTCTATATTCTCGCGTCCAAGGAACAGGTGCGCGTGCCGCCGGACCACGCCGCCGAGATGCGTGCCTACGACGTCGGCATGGGCGAGTTCCGCGTCCACTACGCCGGCTTCTTCGACCCCGGCTTCGGCCACAGCGAGGCGGACGCCGAGGGCACGCGTGCGGTGCTGGAGGTCCGCTCGCACGAGGTGCCCTTCGTGCTCGCCGACGGCCAGCGCGTGGTGAAGCTGATCTACGAGCGTCTGGTCGCCCGCCCCGACCGCCTGTACGGCAGCGACATCGGCTCCTCGTATCAGCATCAGGGCCTGAAGCTCTCCAAGCACTTCAAGCCGTAGACGGCTCGTCCTGGTGGACGGGCGCGCAAGCGGCGTACGGCCGATTCCCCGCGCCGCGACCGCTGGCGCGAAGAGCGCCGCACCAGCGCCCGGCGCCCTTCTCTCGCGATTGCGGGCCGGCATCGGGTGGATGCAGGAGAGGGAGGGAGACCCATGGCCGGTCGTCGAGGATTGCCGCGGAACGGCATGTCGTGTGCGGGCGCTTCACCAGAGTTCACCAGGCTTGACCGGACTTCACTCGGTCCGGCGCGCGGCGGCGTGTAGCAAGGATCGCCGCCGACCCCCGCGGGCGCCTTCGAGGCAGGCCCCGATGAGGTCCGGCCGGCAGCGCGGCGTGGTTTCGCAGGGATGTCAATCGCCGGAGGTCCCGGCACCAGCCCTGACGAACCCGGGGACATGCGAGTGTCGGCAGGAAAGGCGTCATGGCATCGAAGTGCCGCGCGCCGCGGTGCGGCGAGACGGCGGCGCGGGGCCTCGCCCCGCAGGGCCGGCGCGGCACGCCGCCGCAGCTTGGCGCCGCTGCCGCGCATGACAGGAGCCGGACGTCGGCGGAGCGGCGCGCGGCGGCGATGGACCGGCGCCCTCGAGGCCTGGCGGGGCCATCCTGCGTTGAGAGCGATGGCGCCGGCGCTGCTGTTCGGCGTGCGCCTGTGGGCATCGGTCTGCCTCGCCCTCTATGTCGCGTTCTGGCTCGAGCTGGACAACGCCTTTTGGGCCGGCACCTCCGCCGCCATCGTCTGCCAGCCGCATCTCGGGGCGTCGCTGCGCAAAGGCTGGTATCGCATGATCGGCACTCTGGTGGGCGCCGTGGCGATCGTCGCGCTCACCGGCTGCTTGGCGCAGGAGCGCGCCGCCTTTCTCCTGGCGCTGGCGCTGTGGGGCGCGGCCTGCGCGCTCGTCGCGACGCTGCTGCGCAATTTCGCCGCCTACGCGGCCGCGCTGGCCGGCTTCACGGCGGCGGTCATCGCCAGGGATGCGATGGGCGCGACCGGCGGTCCGGACGGCCAGATCTTCATGCTCGCGGTCACCCGCGCGAGCGAGATCTGCATCGGCATCGTCTGCGCCGGCATCGTGCTCGCCGGCACCGATTTCGGCAGCGCGCCGCGCCGGCTCGCGGCACTGCTCGCGGCCTGTCGGCCGAGATCGCGGGCGGATTCACAGGCACCCTGGCACGTGCGGGGCCCGGAATGCCGGAGACGCAGCCGCTGCGCCGCGCGCTCGCCCGCCGCGTGATCGCGCTCGATCCGATCATCGACGAGGCGTTCGGCGAGTCGTCCCGACTGCGCTATCATTCGCCGGTACTGCAGCACGCCGTGGACGGCCTGTTCGCCGGCCTCGCCGGCTGGCGAACGGTGGCGACGCATCTTGCGCAGCTGCCGGACGAGCGGGCTCGGGCGGCGGCGCAGGTCGTCCTGCGCGGCGTTCCGCAGGCGTTGCGGTCGGTGGCGGATGCCGCGGCGCCGAACCGCTGGATGGAGGACCCCGTCCGCCTGCGCGAGGTCTGTGAGACGGCCGGGCGCACGCTGGTCGCGCAGCCGGTCGCCACGCCGTCGTTGCGGCTGCTCGCCGACCAGACGGCAAAGCTGCTGGCCGGCGTGGCGCAGGCGCTCCAGGGGCTCGCTCTGCTGGTCGCCGATCCGGCGCGTCCGCCGGCCCCGCATGGCCGCGTCCGACTCCGCATCCCCGACTGGTTGCCCTCGCTCGTCAATGCCGGGCGCGCGTTGGCCGCGATCGGCGCCGTGGAGCTCTTCTGGATCGTGACCGCGTGGCCGGATGGCGCTCTCGCCATCACTTTTGCCGTGATCGGCGTCACCCTGTTCGCGCCGCGCGCCGATCAGGCTTACGCCATGGTCCGGGATTTCATGATCGGCACCGTCCTCGCCGCCGTCCTCGCGGCGATCGTAAAGTTTGCGGTGCTGCCGGGGATGTCGACCTTCGCGGGCTTCAGCATCGCTCTCGGTCTCTACCTCGTTCCCGTCGCCGCCGCGATTGTCCAGCCCTGGCAGACCGGGATCTTCATCGCGATGACCATCAATTTCGTGCCGCTGCTGGCGCCCGCGAACCAGATGATCTACGACACGGCGCAATTCTACAATACGACGCTGGCGATCCTTGTCGGCACCGCCGCAGCGGCCCTTTCGTTCCGCCTGCTGCCGCCGCTGTCGCCGGCATTGCGGACGCGGCGGCTCCTGGCCCTTACCTTGCGCGACCTGCGCCACCTCGCGACGGGTGCCGTCGCATGGACGCCGGAGGACTGGGAGGCCTGCATCTACGGCCGGCTCTCGGCCATGCCGGAGCAGGCCGAGCCGCTGCAGCGGGCGCAGCTCCTGGCGGCGCTTTCGGTCGGCAGCGAGATCATCGGGCTCCGCCGTATCTGCCCCGGGCTGGGCCTGGGCGGCCAACTCGGCACGGCGTTCGCGGCGCTGGCCCAGGGTCGGAGCGAGGCGGCGTCGGCCCGCCTCGCGCGGCTCGACCGCCTGCTCGCCCGACCCGGCCCGGCCGCGGCGCCGCAACTCGGTCTTCGCGCGCGCAGCCACATTCTGGCCATCTCGGAGGCGCTCGCGCGGCACGCCGCCTATTTCGACGCGGGGGCGCCGGCGTGAGCTTCACCGAGATCGACCTGTTCGGCGTCTATGTCGCGCCGGCGTCGTTGCTGGCGATCGCCGCCTGGCTGACCACGATCGTGCTGCGACGCCTCGCCGCGCGCTTCGGGCTGTTGCGGCATGTCTGGCATCCGGCGCTGTTCCTGGTCGCCCTGTACCTGATCGTGCTGTCGTCGATGACGCTCGTCGTCGCCGGCTGAGGTCGCCATGGCAGCCGCCCGAACCGCATCGAGGCTCGCCACGGCCGGACAGGTCGGCGAAAGCCGGCAGAGGCTCCAGTCGGCCGGCGGCGACGGGGCACGCCGGCGGCGGCTGCGGGCGATGCCGCTGCTGATCACGCTAGTGGTGGTCGCGCTTGCTGCCGTCGCCGGTCGGGCGGCGTGGGACGCCTACATGGCCGCGCCCTGGACGCGCGACGGCACGGTGCGCGCCTATGTCGTGACGATCGCGCCCGAGGTGGCCGGCCGCATCGTCGAGCTTCCGGTCGCCGACAACCAGTTCGTGCGCCGGGGCGATCTGCTGATGGTGATCGATCCGACCGATTTCCGGATCGCGGTGCGGCTCGCCGAGGCGGCGGTGCAGCAGGCCGAGGCGAACGCAAAGAACGCCGCGAGGGAGGCGGACCGCCGGCAGCAGGCGGGCGCCGCGGTCAGCGCCGAGGACAGGCAGATCGCCGAGACGAACGCGATTGCCTCGCAGGCGCAATACGAGCAGGCGCTCGCCGATCTGGAGCAGGCGCGGGTGAACCTCGCGCGCACGCAGATCCGCTCGCCGGTGAACGGCTGGGTCACCAACCTGCTGGTGCAGCTCGGCGACTACGCCAATCTCGGGCAAAGCGAGATCTCGGTCGTGGACGCCGATTCGTTCTGGGTCGACGGCTATTTCGAGGAGACGCAGGTCGGCCCGATCCGGGTCGGCGACCCGGCCAGGATCAAGCTGATGGGCTACCGCCTGCTCGTGCGCGGCCACGTCGCCAGCATCGCGCGCGGCATCAACGTCTCGAACGCGCAGCCGAACGGCCAGGGGGTCGCCACGGTCAACCCGATCTTCACCTGGGTGCGCCTCGCCCAGCGCATTCCGGTGCGAATCGAGATCGACCAGGTGCCGGCCGGCGTGGTTCTCGTGGCGGGCATGACGGCCACCGTGCAGATCGATCCGCGCCCTCTTCTGCCGGCCGGCGGTCCCGATGGTGCCCCGATCGGGTCAGGGCATGCCGATCCTGGTTCGCCTGTCGCCGCTGCCAGGCCGCGGCGACGGCCCGCGCCAGGTCATCGCACGGCAGAGGGGTGTCGACCCCGCGGTCGAGAAGCTGCTTTGGACGCGATGCCGCTTCCCGCGGCCGCAACGTTGGACGGGGGGCACATGGCGCCGCTGAGCACCACGTCCACAAGGCGCTCGATGAACCGCGGGTCGAGCGCCGCATGTCCAACCAGCAGGCGATAGTAGATCGCGCCGTAGATCGCGTCCGACAAGACGGGCAGATCGACGTCGGAGCGCAGATGCCCGCGCGCGATCGCCCCTTCCAGGGCCGCAAGGGTAATCGCGCGGCCTGGCAACCAGATCTTCTCGCGAAAGGCCTCCGCTAGACTTGGATCGTTCTGAGCCTCGCTGAAAATAGCCCTCATCTTCTTTCCCGTCGGTCCTCGCAATTTGACGACGAAGCGAAACAGTTGCTGCTGAAAATCCGCTCGAAAATCGCCCGTGTCGACGAACGGATCGCCCAATTCCGATGTCGCATGCACGGCATCGATCACCACCGATGCCTTGTTCTTCCAGCGGCGATAGATCGTCGCCTTGGCCACGCCAGCGCGGGCGGCAATGGCATCCACCGTCGTCGCCTTGTATCCCTTGCGGGCCAGAATCTCGTCGGTCGCGTGCAGGATGACGCTCTCCGCCCGCTCGTTCTTGGGCCGGCCGCGTGCGCGGGCTTTCGGCAAAGGACCATCTTCTCTCATGCTCACGTCTCTCATGCTCGCCCTGATTTGTGATACCAGCGGTCTTGCAAATGATCCAACCCCGTGTTAGGCATCCCCAACGATGGCGCGCTGGGCGCGGAGGCGGCCGGCCGCTGAGGGAGACTTCGTTTGACGTCCAGTGTGGCCACGGTCACCAAGGTCGATAAGCTGCGGCTGGTCGGGCTGACCAAACGATACCCCAGCCTGGTGGCGGTCGATAGGGTGAACCTGTCCGTGCCCGAGGGTGAATTTCTGACCCTCCTGGGGCCGAGCGGGTCCGGCAAGACAACGACGCTCATGATGATTGCCGGGTTCACCGCGTCCTCCACCGGCAGGATCCAGGTCGACGGACATGACATAGGCCACCTGCCGCCGGAGAAGCGCAATATCGGCGTCGTATTTCAGAACTATGCCTTGTTTCCCCACAAGAATACTTTCGACAACGTCGCCTTCCCGCTCAAGATGCGCAAAATCCCGTCGAGAGTGATTGCGGAACGCGTCCATTGGGCGCTCGGCCTGGTGCAGCTGGAGAACTTGGGCGATCGCCTTCCCAGACAGCTTTCTGGCGGGCAGCAGCAGCGTGTCGCGCTGGCGCGCGCCCTGGTGTTTCAACCAAGCATCTTGCTGATGGACGAACCTTTGGGCGCTCTGGACAAGAACCTTCGCGAGCAGATGAAAGTCGAATTGAAGCGTCTGCACCGCGAGTTACGCTCCACGATCGTCTATGTGACGCACGACCAGGAAGAAGCTTTGATGATGTCGGATCGTGTTGCGTTGATGAACTGCGGTAGAATCGAGCAGATCGGCTCGGCGATGGATCTGTATGAGCGCCCGAGCAATCGATTTGTGGCCGAATTCATTGGCCAGTCGAACATCATCGAGGGCTGCATTGAGCCGGCGGCACACGGCAGCCCGGTCGATTTCGTGTTTTGTGCCGATGGGGCCAGAATCGGCCTGAGCCAATTTCCCGACGGCACCGCTCCAGGTCAGCGGTCTCTCCTCGTCTTACGGCCGGAGCGGATCGGGATCGCTCCACGATCCGGGAACGGAAATGGTCTGAACTGTGGCACAGTCATCGATCAGATGTATATCGGCGATATCATACGTTATCGCATAAAAGTGGGCGACAATCTGCTGATTACTGTCAATCGGCAGAACACCGGGGGTTCGTACCGTCCGCATCTGGGCGACTCGGTGCGGATCTCCTGCGCTCCTGCCGATGCCTGCGTGCTACCTGCCTGACAACAACGGAACCGAATGCGCAAGGAGATGGGCCATGACCTCGAACCTGTTGCGTCCAACGCGCCGCGGCATCTTGACGGGCGCGGCTGCTGCTGTCGGCGCCGCGGCCGCGGGGCCGTTCCTGCGCACGCGCCGCGCGCGCGCCGACGATAAGCGGCTGGTGGTCGTCGGCTGGGGCGGCGCCTGGAACAAGGCGCTGCGCGAGCACGTCTTCGCGCCTTTCGAAGAGCAGACCGGCGCGATCGTCAGCGACGATTCGCCGCCGCTCACCTCCAAGGTTCAGGCGATGGTGGCGGCCGGCAATGTCGAGTGGGACGTGATCGAGACCGATCTGCCGGCCATTCTCACCCTGGTGGACGACGATCTGTTGGAACCGATCGATTATTCCAAGATCGACCCCGACCGGCTTGCCGGCATTCCCGAGGAGCTGCGCCATCCGTACGGGCTGGGCTCGTCGGTGTACTCCTTGAACATCGTGTATAACACGGATCAGTTCGAGCCCGGCAAGCATCCATCGGATTGGCCCGCCGTATGGGACGGCGAGGCCTACCCGGGCGGCCGCACCTTCAATTTCCAGGGCGGCGTCTCGCCGCAACTCGAAATCGCCCTGATCGCCGACGGCGTGGCGATCGACGACCTCTATCCGCTCGATGTGGATCGTGCCTGGCAGAGCTTCGACAGGCTCAAGCCGCTGGTGACGAAGTGGTTCACGTCGCACGCCCAGGCGATTCAGATCCTCAGCACCGGCGGCGCCGCGGTCGGCTGCTCGGTCGGCGCCCACGCGATCACCGCCTCCCGGGAAGGCGCGCCGATCGCCGTCGATTTCAATCAGGGCAAACTCGGTGGCAACTATTGGGCCATCGTCAAGGGAACCCGCAATCGCGAGTTGGTCGACCAGTTCATCGACTTCGCCATCGATCCCAAGCGCCAGGCGATGATGTGCCAGCAGGTCCCCTACGGGCCGACCAACCTGCAAGCGATCTCGCTCATGCCGCCGGAACAGGCGGCGGTTGTGCCGACCTCGCCCGAGAACCTGAGCAAGCAGTTCTGGTGGGACGTGGATTGGTGGGGCTCGGTAGGGCCTGACGGAAAGACGCAACGGGAGAGGCAGGCGGAGGTCTATGCGGCATGGATGCTGAAGTAGGCTTTCCGAGCCTTGCATAGCGGCGTTGGGGGGAAGCGCTCGAGATGAGAGCGGGCCGGAGGGTACCCCAGCCTGCGGCAACGGATTTGGCGCGGCGGCCGTGGCGGCCGCGCAACCGTCTCTTCTTCTTGCCGGCGGTGAGCTTCTTCGGCCTCCTCTATATTTATCCGCTCGGCTGTCTGATCTGGTGGAGCTTGTTCAGCCCGAGCTTTGGCCTCGACAATTACCGGACGCTGGCGACGCCGGCCTATCTCCAGGCGCTGCTGAACACCCTGGAGATCAGCAGCGTGGTCACCCTCTTCAGCCTTCTGCTGAGCTATCCGCTGGCGTACGCGCTCACGATGGCGAGCCCGGCGGTGCAGATGATCCTGCTGGGAGCGATTCTGGTTCCCTTCTGGACGAGCATCCTGGTCCGCAGTTTTGCCTGGGTCGTCATTCTTGGAAACCACGGCCTGATCAATCAAGGACTCCTGGCGTTAGGGCTGATCGATCGTCCGGTACAACTGATCTACAATGCGCTCGGCGTGCAGATCGCGATGGTGCACGTCATGCTGCCGTTCATGGTGATTCCCCTCTACGGCGTCATGGCGCGCATCGACCGGTCGTTGGTGCAGGCGGCCCGGAGCCTGGGAGCGACGCGGCGGCAGGCTTTCTGGAACGTGTTCTTTCCGTTGAGCATGCCCGGCGTGATCGCCGGCTCGGCCCTGGTATTTCTGCTGGCGACTGGTTTCTACATCACGCCCGCCCTGCTCGGCGGCAGCGGTCAGATCACCATCCCGATGATGATCGATATGGCGGTCAACGAACTGTTGAACCTGGGCATGGGGTCCGCGCTCGGCGTTCTTCTTCTTGCGGTATGCGGCACGATCTATGTCGTGCTCACCACCCTGCCGCGTGCGAAGCTTGCCGGCGACGTCGAGGCGCGTTGATGGCAACGGAGCCCCTCACGTTCAGCCGCGCGATGCTATGGACGTTCGCAGGCTTGACGGTCCTGTTTCTGTTGGTGCCGATCCTGATCATCATCATCACATCCTTCGGCAATACGACCTACATGGAGTTCCCGCCGAGGGAATGGTCGCTGCGCTGGTACCGCGCGTATTTCCAGTCGGAACGCTGGATCAGCTCGACCGCGCTCAGCTTGCAGATAGCGGCCGGCACGACCGCGCTCGCCACCTTCCTCGGAACCACCGCGGCGCTCGGAATCGTGCGCACGCGATCGCGAATGACGCGGGGAATCGAGCTTTTCCTGCTGTCGCCGCTCGTGACGCCGACCATCGTGCTGGCGGTCGGACTCTACTTCGTCTTTGCGCCCCTGCAGCTCGTCGGCAGCGCCTTCGGCATCTTTCTCGGCCACACGGTGATCGCCACGCCCCTGGTGATCCTGACGGTCGGCGCGGCGCTGCGCACCATCGATCCGTCGCTCGAGCTCGCGGCGCGCAGCCTCGGCGCCGGCGCCTGGGGCTGCCTGTGGCACGTGACCTTGCCGATGATCCGGCCGGCCATCCTGGGCGGCGGCGCCTTCGCCTTTCTCACCTCCTTCGACGAGGTGGTGCTGGCGATCTTCGTCGGCGGTCCGGGCGCCACCACGTTGCCCAAGCGCATGTGGGACGGAATTCGTTTCGAGATCGACCCGACCTTGACGGCGATCGCGTCCCTGCTGGTGCTCCTGACGGTCATCGTTTTGTCGCTGGCCGCGTTCTCCCGCCGGTTCCTTGCCCATGCCAACGCTCCACGACCAGACATTCACAATCTGCAGAGGTGACGCATGAAGGAGTTGGACTTCGAGCCTGCCGAGTTCGCCGATCGGCAAAGGCGCGTGCGCGCCGCCATGCGCGCGGCGGGGGTCGAGCTGCTGCTCGTGACGTCGCCGATCAACATCAACTATCTCGTGGGTGCGCGCTCCAAGGGCTACCAGCACTTCCAATGCCTGTTCTTTCCGCTTGAGCCGGGTCCGCTGATTCTCTTGAGCAAGCTTGCCGAGCGCGCCGAGCTCACCGATTTCTCGCTGGCCGACGATATTCGCAGCTGGGGCGGCTACGAGCCGGAAGACCCGATCGCCGCGACCAAGAAGATTCTGGATGAAAAAGGCTATCTGCGGAAAAAGATAGGCTTGGAGGCGCCCAGATATTATGTGTCGCCACACGAATACATGCAACTCAGAGAGGTGCTCGGTGCCGCATTCGTGCACGATGCGACGCGGCTGGTCGAAGATCTGAAATATGTCAAGTCGCCGGCGGAGCTGGCGTATATCCGCCGTGCGGCAGCCATTGCCGACGCCGGCATGCGTTCCTTCGTCGACGCCCTCGCGGAGGGGCGCACCGAACTCGAGGTGGCGGCCGAAGCGCACAGGACGATGATGGCGCTCGGCAGCGACGCGCCACCCAGTCCGATGAACGTCGGCGCCGGCGAACGCTCTGCCTATGCCCACGCGATGCCCAATGAGAGGCGACTGCGCAAGGGCGATTTCATCCACAACGAGTATGGCGCTTCCTATCGGCGCTATGTCGCGACGCTCGGTCGCGTCATGTGCCTGGGTACCCCGACCGACCGTATGCGCGAGATCTACCAGGCCGTCCGTGACGCGAGCGACGCCTGCATCGCCACGATGCGGCCCGGGGTCGCCTGTGTGGAGCCGCATCGGGTGGCGCGGGGCGTGCTGCGAAAGGCCGGCATGGAGCAGTTCAGCGTGCACACGACCGGCTACGGCATAGCGCCGGGATTTCCGCCGGCGTGGGGCGAATCCATCCATATGTTCGCCGACAGCCCCTATACGCTGGAGGCCGGCATGGTTCTCTCGGTCGAGCCGCCGGTCTATATCCACGAAGAGAAACTGGGCGCCAGAATGATCGACAATGTTCTGGTGACGGAAACGGGTGCGGAAATTCTGTCCGGCTTCACCCGCGACTTCATCGTGGTGTGACGCATGGCCGACAGCCCGAGGGTTCTGAGCGAGGTCGACGATCGCGGCATCGTCACGCTGTCGTTGAATCGTCCGAAAGTCGGTAACGCCTATGACGCCGCGCTGATCGCCGCGCTGGATCGAGCCCTGACGCAAGCCGCCGCGGATGCGCGGGTTCGTGCCGTCGTTCTGCGCGGCCTCGGCAAGCATTTTCAGGCCGGCGCCGATGTGCGGGCCCTGCGAGCCCTCGCTGAACGGAGCGAAGCCGACAACCAGGCGTTTTCGCGGATGACGGTCGAAGCGATGCGCAAGCTCGCCGATCTGCCCAAACCTACGCTGGCGCTGGTGCACGGCGCCTGTTTCGGAGGCGGCATCGGCCTGCTCGCGAGCTGTGACATGGCGATTGCCAGCGAGGACGCGTTCTTCTCCCTCTCGGAAGTGCATATCGGCATCCCGCCGGCACCGATCGCGCCGCAACTCGTGGCCAGCATGGGTCTGCGCGCCGCGCTTTTCTACAGTCTCACAGGAAAACGCTTTGGCGCGCGCGAAGCGCAGCGTATCGGGCTCGTCTCCGAGACATGCCCGCCAGGCAGCCTCGACGAAGCGGCCGCCGAGGTCATCGACGGATTGCTGCGCGCGGGTCCGAGGGCCCTGTACGAGACCAAGAGCATCCTGCGCAAAGTGGCGCGGGTGGCGGTCGACGATGCCCTCGCCGGCGAGCTGGCGGCGCTGGCGACGACCTGCCGACGATCGGACGAAGCGCGCGAAGGCTTCGCCGGCTTCGCCGAACGGCGCAGCCCCGCCTGGTATACCGTGCCGAAGACACCGTGACCGAGCCGTCCGCCGGCGGCACGCGGCAGGGCGGCGTGGGACGATGATGGGTGCCGGCTTCGGCCGCCGGTGGCGCGAGCGGCGGACACGCTGCCCGATCCGCTTGCCGAATGGCCGATGAAGGAGCCGCAACAGGATGCCTGTCACATACGCGCTTTCGGCCTTCGACGCCCTGCCGGCGGAGGCGATCGGAGCCTTTCAGGAGCGGCTCCTGCGGACCCAGCTCGCCTATTGCTACGAGCATTCGACCTTCTACCGGCGCAAGTTCGATTCTCTCGGGCTTCGCCCGCAGGACGTGCGCACGCTGGACGATCTGCGCCGACTGCCCATTCTGATGAGCAAGGAGGAGGAGCGGCAGAGCGCCGTCGATTCGCTCGAGGCCGAGGGGCATCCTTTCGGCATGCACCTGTGCGCCCGCGCCGAGGATCTCTACCTCACGGCGACGACCTCGGGGACCACGGGCACCCCGACCTTCACCTATACCTTCACGCGCGCCGACATGGACGTGCTGAGCGAGGCCGTCAGCCACCGCTATCGCACGGTGGGCGCGCGGCCCGGCGATCGGATGTTCTTCTGCTACGCCCTCGGGATCTACGCGACGTCCCTCTCGTTGGCCGGCATCCGACGCGCCGGCATCCTGCCGATCGACGTCGACGTTCGTGCCGGCAGCAGGACGATCCTCGAGATGTTGGCGCTGACGCGGCCGCGCTGGCTGGCCTGCACCCCGTCGCTGGCCGAGCACCTCGCGGCGCGGGCACCCGAGATCCTGCGCAAGGACGTCCGGGAGCTGCGCCTCGAGGGCCTGTTCCTGACCGGCGAGACGTGGGCGACCATTCCGGGGCTGAAGCAGAAGCTCGAAGGGCTGTACGGCTGCCGGGCGTTCGATTTCTGGACGCCGGCAGGCCACGCCTGCGGCATTTCCTGCGACAGCGACGACTATCACGGCCTGCACGGCATCGCGCCGCAGCTCTGCACCAGCTTTCAGGATCTGGTCGATCCGGTGAGCAAGACGCCCGTCGCGATCGCGAACGGCGCGATCGGCGAGATGGTGCACACGTCGCTGCAGCGGCAGGCATGCCCCGCGGTCAAATATGCCTACGGCGACGTCGTGCGGCTTCTCCTGGAGGAGTGTCCGGGCTGCGGCTTCCGCGGACCGCGCATCAAGGTTCTCGGGCGCGCCGACGACATGCTGATCGTCAAGGGCGTCAACGTCTATCCGACCGCGATCAAGGCCGTCGTGAGCACCTTCGTGCCGAGCGTCACGGGCGACATGCGCATCCTGCTGGACGTGCCGCCGCCGCGCGTCGAGCCGCCGCTGAGGCTCAAGATCGAACATGGCACGGCCGTCGCGACGCATGACCTTCCGGCCCTCGCCGAGCGCATCAGGTCGGCGCTGCACGACAAGCTCAGGATCACGCCGGACATCGTTTTCGTCCCGCCCGACACTTTCGAGAAGTCGACACGCAAGACGCCGATCTTCGAGAAGACCTATTGTGGATCGGGTGGCGTTGCTGGCGCAAATAAAGGTGGTTGCGGGGGCAGGATTTGAACCTGCGACCTTCAGGTTATGAGCCTGACGAGCTACCGGACTGCTCCACCCCGCGGAAGGTCAGATGTCAGAGATCAGATGTCAGAGATCGGAAGGGGAGCGGGCACCGAGGGCGGC
>DASUGG010000219.1:0-8536 GCA_036274135.1 Geminicoccaceae bacterium | reverse complement strand
CTGGTGCGGCCCGAGAAGATGCTGGGCCCGAGCTAGGGCCCCGTCGCGGCGGGCAGGGCTGGCGGTAGCGTCAGGCGGGTCTGGGGACGCTTCAGCGGCCCGACGATGCGCAGCGTGATCGGTTTCTCGGCGGAGGGCGGCCCCGCCACCTGGAAGGTGAGATCCGCGGCCCAGATCAGAAGATCGACGGTGCCGGCGACCGTCGCCGCGGCGCCGTCGAGCTCGAGCTTCGCCGACTGAGCCGAGGCGATCCCACGATCGAGCGAGAAGCGGGCGACCAGGTCAGTGAACGGCAGCGCCTGAGGATCGGCCGCGTGCGAATCCCGCATCGGCGAGCCCTCGTGATCGTTGCGACCGGAGGTCAATGCCCGGCGGATCGGCGCCATCTCGTCCCCGATCAGCCGACCCGCGCCGATCGCGAGCTCGATGTGGCCGATCAGCGTGCGCACCAGGTCGTACGGGGTCGAACCGGCCGCCGTCGCCTCCGCCAGCAGGTCCATGCTGCCCTCGATCACCGGGTCGAGATCGAGCTGGTCGGCCAGCCACGCCGCATCGATCTCGCGCAGGTCGAGGGACGCCTCGAGAAAGGGATAGGGCCGGCCGGCGTCGAAGGTGATCTCGGTGCTCAGCCTGCCATGAGGCAGCCGCGCCGAGGCCCGGTCGACGAACAGCACGGCGTCTTGCAACCGGGCGTCCAGCTCGCTGCCTTCGCCGGCGAGACCCCCCTTCGCGGACAGCTTCAACGAGCCGTCGAACTGCCGCAGCCAGTCGAGACGAAGCGCCTGCTGCGGCCAGTTCCCGAGCACCGGCGCGCCGAGCAGGCCGGCGGGCGGGACGAGCCCGGTCAGCTGCAGCAGCGCGGTGATGACGTCCCCGGTCGGCTCGGCGACGCTCAGCTGCAGGTCGTATCGCGGCCGCGGCTGGCCGTCCTGCCAGGCAAGCAGGCCGGTGAGGCTCGTATCGCCGAGGCGTGCAGAGCCGGCGATGGTTCGCTGGTCGACGCCGCCGGTCAGCTTGCCCGTGAAGCTCAGCGCTGCCGGCTTCGCGTCGCCGCCGACGGCCGTGCGGGCCCCGAGCGGTCGCACCAGGGCATTGAAGTCGGGATGGCGCAGCTCGAGCTCGAGATCGTAGCGTGGAGCGCCGTCGAGCCATCCGACCTTGCCGACCGCGGCGAGGCGCCCGGCGCCGTCGTCGATCTCGGCGTCGAGGTCGAACTGCTCGAGACGTCCGGTCGCCGAGGCCGACAGTGTCAGCGGCGGCGCCCGCGACAGCATCAGCGGCGCCGCGAGGCCGAGCCGACGCAGCAGGCGGCCGATGCGCGTCGTACCGGCCTCTGCGGTCCATGCGAAGGTTCCGCTCTCGAGATCGGCCTCGCCACTCAGGCTGACATTTGCCTCGTCCGCCACCTCGAGCGATGCGTTGGTCACCTGGAAACGGCCTCCCTCGGCGTGCAGCGCGATCGCGACGTTGCGCATCGGCAGGCCGCGCCAGGTCAGACGCTCTACCCGCGTCGAGATCTCGGCATCGGCATAGCGGAGGGCGCGCTGCAGCAGGTCGGCGACATCCGTCGGCAGCAGGTCCGCCCGGTAGGCATCGACGTTGAGACGATCGAGCACGAGGTCCGCGGCGATGCGACGACGGGCGTCGCCGGCGTCAGCGGTCTCGAGCCCCAACGAGCCGCGCAGCTGTGTCGCGTCGACGCGGATCTCCGTCTGCGACAGGCGCACCGTATCATTGTCGATCGCGAGCGCGCTCGAGACGCTCAGGGAACGCAGCCGACCGCTTGCAACGCCCGGCGGGCTGAGCTCCAGCCAGCCCAGCAGCGCCCCGAGGTCGTCCGACACCGCGTCCAGGTCGCCGCGCAGGGCCACTCCCTCGCCGCCGGCCGTCAGGCGTCCCTCGAAGCGCAGATCGGTCTGCCCCGGCAGGATCGCGCTCGCCTGGTCGACGGCGACCTCGCCGTCGCCCGTCAGCGTCAGCTTGAGTCGGAGCCGCTCGACTCGGCGATCCCGGTACTGCAAGGCGGCCAGCGACAGGTTGATCTCGCCGCGCAGCGCCCGCGACAGCGCCACGAGCGGCGCGAGGTCGACGGGCCGCACGGCCACGGGATCGGCGAGCTCGAGCTCCTGCGCCCGCAGGTCCAGGGTCATCGCGGGATCGACGCCGAACGCCAAGCTGAGCTGACCGTCGGCCTGCGCCTCGGCGAGCAGCACGCGGAGCTGATCGAGCCGCAGTCGGCTGCCGTCAAGCTCGAGCCTGCCGGACACCTCGAAGGGCCGGTCCAGCCACGCCGGAAGCGACGGCGGCGCGTAGCCCAGCATTCCGCCCACCGTCGCGACGGTCGACCGCGTGGCCTGGCCCGTCAGGGTCAGCTCGCCGCGCAGCCGCAGATCATCCACGCTCCACCAGACCGCGCCGTTGTAGCGCAGGCTTGCAGACGGTCTGCCGGCAGCGGCGAGGGTCAGCTGCAGCGTGCCGACACCATCGGGACTGAGGCGCCCGATCTGGGCCTCGATCTCGAAAGCCCGAGCCGCGGTCTCAAAGTCCCCGCGCACGACAAAAGGCCCATCGCGGCTCTGGCCGACCATCTCGACGTCGATCGCGTCAATCTGCCGGACGGCGGCGCGACCACCCGGCAGCACGGCGCGGCCGTCGATCACGGTGAGACGATTCGGACGGAGCGCGACCAGCCTCAGCAGCGGATCGCGGCCCGGCGGCACCGCCTGCCGCTCGGGCGGCCTCTCGATCTCGAGGACGGGCCGGACCAGCCGGATGTCACCAATCTGGATCTCGCCGCGCAGAAAGGCCCAGGGGCGCAGCCGAAGATCGATCCGGTCGATGCCGAGCCGGACCACGCCGCGGGCGCCGTCGTCGGCGGTGAGCCGGGTCTGCGCCAGAGTCAGCGTCGGGATCGGCAGCAGGTCGAAGCTGATCCGCCCCTCGATCGCCACCGCGGTGCCTGTGATCGCCTCCGCCTGCCGCGTCAGCAGCTCCCGATAGTCGTTCCAATCGACGAGACGCGGCGCGGCCGCCAGAACGGCGACGATCACTGCGACCAGCAAGATCAGCGTGACGAGAAAGCTTCGCAAATCGCCCGACCCCTGGTGCGCGTCGGCGTCAGCTATAGGGCGCACGACTCCCGCGGGCAATGGCGCGCGAGGAATCCGCCGGAAGCCCGCATCCTACGTCGCGAGCCTGGGGCGGCGTGCCTGGCCCGCGCGTTCCGGAGGGTCCCGGCAAGGCTCGCCGGATGGCGGCCTCAGGCGCGCGGGTGGGCCTGGTGGTAGAGGCGCATCAGCCGCTCGCCGTCGACGCCGGTATAGCCCTGGGTGGTCGACAGGCTGGCATGGCCGAGCAGCTCCTGGATCGTGCGGAGGTCGGCGCCGCCCGCCAGCAGGTGAGTCGCGAAGCTGTGGCGCAACGCATGCGGCGTGGCGCTCTCAGGCAGGCCCAGGCGGCGGCGGAGTTCCTGCATCGTGCGGCGGACGACAGGCGCCTGCAGCCGCTTTCCCCGCGCGCCCAGGAACAGCGGCCCGCTCGCATCCGCATAGGGGCAGGCGGCGAGGTAGTCGTCGATCGCCGCAGCCACCACCGGCAGGATCGGCACGAGCCGCTGCCTGCCGCCCTTGCCGCTGATCAGCAGCTGGCGCAGCCCCGCCGGGTCGCGGCCCACCGCCGCGCGCGTCAGGGACAAGGCCTCGCCGATCCTGAGCCCCGCGCCGTAGAGCAGCAACAGCACGGCCGCGTCGCGCTTGGCGAGCCAGTCGAGCCTGGCGGCGGGCTCGGCGGCGAGCACCTGCTCCGCCTGGTCGGTCGAGAGCGGCCGGGGCAGGCGGCGCGGCAGGCGAGGGGTGCGCAGCGCCTTCAGCGCCGGATTGTGGCGCCCATGCTCGCGATCGAGATAGCGGTAGAAGCTGCGCAGGGCCGCGAGCGCGCGTGCCGTCGAGGCCCTGGCGAGACCTCGGCGATGCCGCTCGGCGAGCCAGGCGCGGAAGTCGGCGGCGCGCAGGCCGATGAGGCGCCCGGGATCGGGAGGCTCGCCGAGGTGCTCGGCGCAGAACGCGAGAAAGCCGTCGAGATCCGTGCGATACGCCTTGACCGTGGCGTCCGCCTGGCGCTTCTCATGCGCCAGCCAGTCCAGCCATGCCGTGGCGAGGGCGGCGACCTGCGGATGCGAGGCAAGCGGGCGCAAGGCCGATCTCCAATGTCAAGCGCAGCACGAGATTGCGGTTATAACCAGCGGGAATGCAATACTTTCGTGCTCCCGAAGATGATCCGCGCGGCGTGACGGCCACGATTCCAGGCCTGTTGCCGTCCGAGACGACCGACGCGACAGTGCCGGTCCTGCTGCCGTTGCCGCTAGACGATCCTTTCGACTATGCCCGGCCCGCCGAGCCTGAGCTGCCGCCCGGCAGCTTCGTCGAGGTGCCGTTCGGCCCCCGGCACGTGATCGGGGTGGTCTGGGACGAGGCCCCGTCGACGCGCGCCGGCCTGCGGCTGAAAGCGGTCAGGCGGCGCATCAATGCGCCGCCGATGCCGCAGGCTCTGCGCCAACTCGTGCGCCACGTCGCCGCGACGACGCTACACCCGCTCGGCAGCGCGCTGCGGCTCGCGCTGAGCGTGCCCGCGGCGCTCGAGCCGCCGCCGCCCAGGCTAGGCTTGGTCGCCGCCGGGGCGGTGCAGACGGGCCTCAGCCCGGCGCGGCAGCGGGTGCTGGCGGCGCTCGCCGACCGTCTGCCGCGGGCTCCGGCCGACATCGCGCGCGCCGCCAAGGTCAGCGCCGGCGTGGTCAAGGCGATGGCCGATGCTGGGCTGCTGCGGCGCGTGCCCCTGCCGGAGATCGAGGAGCCGCCGCCAGCGGGATCTGCCCCGACCCTGTCGCCGCGCCAGGCCGAGGCCGCGCGGGCGCTCTGCGCCGCGATGCGCCGCGAGCACAGCGTGACCCTGCTGGAGGGCGTGCCCGGCGCCGGCAAGACAGAGGTCTATCTCGAGGCGATCGCCAGAGTGCTTGAGCAGGGCCGCCAGGTCCTGATACTGCTGCCCGAGATCGCGTTGTCGACGCAACTCCTGGAGCGCTTTGCCCGTCGTTTCGGCAAGGCGCCCGCGGTCTGGCATTCCGAGCTCGGCGCCGCGCTGCGACGACGTACCTGGCGCCGGGTCGCTCTGGGCCGCGAGCCGGTGGTGATCGGCGCGCGCTCGGCGCTGTTCCTGCCCTTTCCGGATGTCGGGCTGATCGTGATCGACGAGGAACACGACGCGAGCTTCAAGCAGGAGGACGGCGTGCCCTATCACGGCCGCGACATGGCGCTGGCACGGGCGCGCTTCGAGCCCTGCCCGGCCGTGCTGGTCTCGGCGACGCCGGCGCTGGACACGGCATGGGCGGCGGGCCGGATCGGCGATCGCGCAGGCACGCCCGGTGCGTCGGCGTTGCTGCTGCCGGCGCGGCATGGCGGCGCGGCAATGCCGGAGGTCGGCCTGGTCGACCTGCGTCGCCAGCGTCCGCCGCGCGGCGCCTGGCTCGCGCCGCCGCTGCGCGGCGCGCTAACGGAGACCCTCGCGGCCGGCGAGCAGGCTTTGCTGTTCCTGAATCGGCGGGGCTTCGCGCCGCTCACCTTGTGCCGGGCGTGCGGGCATCGCTTGCGCTGTCCCAACTGCGCCGCCTGGCTCGTGCATCATCGGCTGCGCCGCCGGTTGCTCTGCCATCACTGCGGCTACGGCCGGGCGGAGCCCGAGCACTGTCCGGAATGCGGCACGCTCCAGGCCCTGGTGGCGTGCGGGCCAGGCGTCGAACGGCTCGCCGAGGAGATCGAGGACCTCCTGCCCACGGCACGGACCGCGATCATGACCAGCGATCGCCCCGCCTGCCCGAGCGAGGCGGCGGCGCTGCTCGGGGCGATGCACGACCATGAGATCGACCTGCTGATCGGCACGCAGATCATCGCCAAGGGCCACCATTTCCCGGACCTCACATTGGTCGGCGTGGTCGACGGTGATCTCGGGCTGTCGGGCGGCGACCTGCGCGCGGCCGAGCGCTGCTTCCAGCTGCTCTACCAGGTCGCCGGGAGGTCGGGCCGGGCGCACGGGCGGACAGAGAGGCCGGGGCGGGTCCTGATCCAGACCCACCTGCCCGAGCATCCGGTGATGCAGGCGCTCGCCGCCGGCGACAAGGAGCGCTTCTACGCCGAGGAGCTGGCCGAGCGCCGGCATGGCGGCATGCCGCCGTTCGGCCGCCTTGCCGCGGTGGTCGTGTCCGGTCGCGATCCCGAGGAGGTGCGCGTCTTTGCCAGCCTTCTCGCGCGCGACGCGCCGAACGGGCCGGGGCTGCGCGTGCTGGGGCCGGCGCCGGCGCCGCTCGCGGTGCTGCGCGGCCGCCATCGCCAGCGATTGCTGGCGATCGCGGCGCCGGACGTGGACCTCGCCGCGGTGTTGCGGCCCTGGCTGAAGGGCCGCCGCTTGCCCGGCAGCCTGCGCCTGCACATCGACGTCGACCCCTACAGTTTCCTCTGAGCGCCGCCGCGCACGGGCGTCGACGCACCGCCGATCGGCGGGCCTTGCGCGCAAAACTAGTACACAAAATCGCCCGTAAATCATTGGTCTGTAATCCTATTCTACTTGACATCACAGCGTTGTAGGAATATAGTCCAGATCGCATTGAGCGCTGCGGCGCTACCGCCGGCGCGATCAAGACCCCCCAGCACCTCGCTTTTGCCGGAGATCTTATCGATGACCAAGAGGATCAGCGAGTTGCCTGCCGCGGGCAGCCTCGCGGATACCGACGAGCTCGAAATCAACCAGTCGGGCGTGTCGCGCAAGGCGACGAGGGGCCAGGTCATTGCCGGTCTGGCCAGCGCCGACCACGAGCACGAGCTTGCCGACCTCGCCGATGCCGGTGCGCTGGCAGGGCTGGACAGCATCGGCACGGCCGAGATCGATGCCGCGGCCTACGCGTCGCAGGCCGACGCCGTCGCCGGCGCCGACAGCGCCAAGCTCATGACGCCGCTGCGCACCGCCCAAGCGGTGGCCGCGCAGGCGGCCGCGCCGCAGCATGACCATATCCTCGCGGACATCACGGATGCCGGCGCTCTGGCCGGTCTCGACGCGATCCGCCCGACCGAGATCGATCCTTCCTCCTATGCCACGCAGGTCGACGCGGTCGAGGGCATCGATGGCACCCGGATCATGACCGCGGGCCGGACCGCCGAGGCGATCGCGGCCCAGGCGGCGCCGCAGGGCCATCAGCACGGCATCGCCGACGTCACCGATGCCGGCGCCCTCGCCGCTCTCGACGTCATCGGCACGGCCGAGATCGATGCCGTGGCCTACGCGTCGCAGGCCGACGCCGTCGCCGGCACCGACAACAGTAAGATCATGACGCCGCTCCGCACCGCCCAGGCCCTCGCAGCGCACCCGGCGGGCAACCATCTGCACGAGCTCGCCGACATCGTCGACGCGGGCACGCTGGCGGGGCTTGACACCGTCGGCACCGCCCGGATCGATCCCGCAGCCTATGCATCGCAGGGCGAAGCCGTCGCCGGCACCGAGCAGACCAAGATCATGACCGCGGCTCGGACCGCCGAGGCGATCGCGGCCCAGGCGGCGCCGCAGGGTCACCAGCACAGCGTCGACGACCTCACCGATGCCGGGACCTTGGCAGCGCTCGACGTCATCGGCACGGCCGAGATCGATGCCGCAGCCTACGCGTCGCAGACCGACGCCGTCGCCGGCACCGACAACAGCAAGATCATGACGCCGCTCCGCACCGCCCAAGCCCTCGCAGCGCACCCGGCGGGCGACCATCAGCACGAGCTCGCCGACATCGCCGACGCCGGCGCGCTCGCCGCCCTGGACACCGTCGGCACCGCCCAGATCCATGCGGCCGCCTACGCATCGCAGGCCGAGGCCCTCGCCGGCACCGACAATGCCAAGCTCATGACGGCACTGCGTACAGCGGAAGCGATCGCCGCCCAGGCGGTCGGGCTGGAGCATCAGCACGCGCTCGCCGACATCAGCGATGCCGGCGTGCTGGCGGCGCTGGACGCCATACGCCCGACCGAGATCGATCCTTCTGCCTACGCCACGCAGATCGATGCGGTCGAGGGCCTCGACGGCACCCGGATCATGACGGCCGAGCGGACGGCCGAGGCGATCCAGGCGCAGGCCGCGCCGCAGGAGCACCAGCACAGCATCGCCGACATCACCGATGCCGGGGTCCTGGCTGTCCTCGACTTCGTCGGGGCCGGTGAGATCGGGCCGAACGCCGTGACCAGCGGCAAGATCCTCTCCCTGGCCGTCACGACCGCCAAGCTCGCCGATGCGGCCGTCACGCACGACAAGCTCGCGGATGGCGCGGTCGGGGCCAATAAGATCGCGGGCGGCGCGGTCACGACCGCGAAGCTGGCCGATGCCGCGGTGACTCAGGCGAAGATCGCCGATGGCGCGGTCGGCGCCGGCAAGCTGCAGCCGGGTATTCCGATCAACATGCAGGATGCGGTGCTCACGCGGCCGGAGCTTCGCGACTATGCCGAGACCAGCCCGT
>DASUGG010000218.1:0-2276 GCA_036274135.1 Geminicoccaceae bacterium | reverse complement strand
GGCTCGGCCGACTTGGTGATGCCGCGCATCTGAATGAACGAGCAGAAGTTCGGCTGCACGTGGGCGATCCGGCGCGGATAGCCCATCGGCAGCACGAGGATCGGCGCCGCTTCGCCATAGGCCTGGGCGACGCCGCCATAGGCGTTCTCGGCGCCGGGGCCGTGCTGCATCGCGAACACGCCGATCTTGTCGCCGCTGGTCAGGCGCGAAAAGGCGTCCGCCATGTGCAGGCCGATGCGCTCCTGGCGCACGATGACCGGCCGGATCCCGGCGCGCGCGGCGAACTCCAGGATGTGGTTGACCGGGTAGCCGAAGATGATCTCGACCCCCTCGCGCTTGAGGATCTCGGCGATCGCCGCCCCTGCTTCCATGGCCTCCATCCCAGGTCGATAGTGGTTCTTAAGCGTCGTGAGGCACCATAGCAGCCGAGGATTGGTTATGGGAGAGGAGATGGGAATGGCCTTGATCGTTGGCTTTAATCAGTTTCGCCGCCACGCCAGGCGCTTCATGGAGCCGTTACAGCGCAATATTCTATTCTAACCGATGAGCACGGGCGCGCTGCCTCCAGGTTGATACCTATGGATCGAATAACAGGCAGACCAGCCACAAGTCGCAGACGTTCCGCATCGACCTCACGGCGGCGCGCGACCTGAAGCGAATTCTCGAGGACGAGCTCGGGGTGTGAGGACGCCCTGCGCGGGCCGATGATCGGGCCATGAAGGCGGTCGGGATATTAGAGGCGAGAAGAACTCTCTTGGCACTGCTGGAGCGAGTCCGGCAGGGCGAGGAGATCGTGATCACCAGGCATGGCAAGGCGGTCGCGCGTCTCGTGCCGGTGGGTGCGGCGAATCATGATCGGCTGATGGATACCGTCGCGCGGCTGAAGGATTTTCGACGCGGGCGCCGGCTTCGCGATCTCTCCGTCAAAGCCTTGATTGAGGAAGGGCGACGATAGTCGCGCGCCTACCGCCGCATTTCCGGGAGCGGGTCGGTGGGTGAGAGCATGCGGCGCAGAATGCCGTCCTTGCGGATCAGGTGGTGCTGCAGCGCGCCCGCGACATGCAGCAGGATCGTGACGTAGAGCACGAACTGCAGCGTGAGGTGGGCGTACTTGAAGACCTCCGCGACCGGCTTGTTCTCCGGTACGAGCTGGGCGAGGTCGTAGACCATGAAGAACGGCACCGGAAAGCCGCCCATCGCGGTGTAGAGGAATCCGGTGATCGGCATCAGGAACAGGACGAGGTAGAGCAGCGCGTGGGTGGTCCGCGCGAGCCGCGCCTGCCAGACCGGCATGTCCGGCGCATAGCCCGGCACCGGCTGCGAGACGCGCCAGCCGAGCCGCACGACCGCGAGCAGGAAGATCACGATGCCGTTGGTCTTGTGGATGTTGTAGCAGACGTTCTGCAGCGTGCCGGGCTCGACCGCGACCATGGTGATGCCGGCCGGCACCTGCACCAGCAGCACCAGGGCGGCGATCGTCCAGTGCAGCCCGATGCTGACGCTACCCCACCGCTCGCGTGTGTTTTCCAGCACCGCCCCGTGTTCCGATCCTTGCCCCAGCGGCGAGGAGATCGCCGCGGCGACATCTGTCTCGCCCCTATGCTAACGTCTTCGAGCGAGACCAGATCTCAATTTCACGATCCGGACATGCTGATCCGGCCGGCGCAGCCGGCTGACGCGCGGCGCCTCGCGGTCATCGCCAGGGCGTTCGCCTTCAGCCTAGCGCTTTTGCTGCTGCACCTCGATCAGCTCGCCGAGCTGCTTTTGCAGCGCTTCGATGCGCTCGTTCAGCTCTCTAATCTGGACCGATGTGTCGTGCGCCTCGCTGCTTGGCGCTGCATTGCCGGCGCCTCTCTGATCGCCCTCGGCGCCGCTCAGCGGATTGAGCAGGCTGGCCGCGCGCTGGAACAGCGCCATGTTCTGGCGCGCCATGTCCTCGAACTGGTTCATGGGAAAGAAGCGGCCGAGCGTCCCCTCGATGTAGCGCCGGATCTGCTCCTGATTGCCGGCGAAGTTCTCCATGCTGAGCTCGAGATAGCGCGGCAGGAAGGCGCGCAGGCTGTCGTCGTAGAAGCTGATCAGCTGGCGCAGGAAGCTGATCGGCAGAAGGTTGCGCCCCTTGCCGTCCTCCTCGAGGATGATCTGGGTCAGGATCGAGCGGGTCAGGTCCTCGCCGGTCTTGGCGTCGTGGACCACGAAATGCTGGCCCTGGCGCACCATCTGGCTCAGGTCGTCGAGGGTCACGTAGCGGCTGGAGCCGGTGTTGTAGAGGCGCC
>DASUGG010000217.1:0-14645 GCA_036274135.1 Geminicoccaceae bacterium | reverse complement strand
ACGATACCGCAGGCGCTGCTAGAGGCGCTGGGGCTTTCGGTCGGCGACCCTGTCGTCCTGGAGGCCCGCGAGGGCGAGTTGCACCTGCGCTCGCAAAAGCGAGCCATTGCCGAGATCCAGGCGCTCGTCCGCCAGTATGTGCCGGAGAGCGTGAGCCTCGCCGACGAGTTGATCGCCGAGCGCCGACGCGAGGCGGACGTTGAGTGAGTTCGTGCTCGACGCCTCGGCTCTGCTGGCGTTGATTCAGGGCGAGGCCGGGGCCGAGCGGGTCGCCGAGGTCCTCGACCGCACCGTCATCAGCGCGATCAACCTAGCGGAGGTCGTCACCCGGCTTGCCGACCGTGGCGTACCCGGCAAGGCGATTCGGCGACAGCTCGTGCGGCTTGGTCTCAGCCTCGTTTCGGTCGACGAGGATCTGGCGTATGCGGCTGGCCTGTTGCGGCCCGTCACGCGTGCCTTCGGTCTCTCGCTGGGCGACCGGGTCTGCATCGCGCTTGCCCGGCGATTGGGCGCAACCGCGCTGACGACCGATCGCGCGTGGGCGCGGCTCGAGATCGGCGTGGCGATCGAGCTGGTGCGCGCGGACTGACGGCTGGCCGGGCAGGGGTAGTCATGGCCGCATCTACCTCGGTGAGCGGTTCACCCCACCCGGCCCAGCTTGCCCGGCGCCTGGGGCTGCAGGAGAACGCCGTGCGCCGCCTGCTCGATCTCGATCACCGCTCGCACATCGATCAGGTCGACCGCGCTCTCGCTGCGCTCGGCCGGCGCCTTGAGCTGCGCATCCTGGCGCCGCTGTGATCCGGCGCACCGCGTGGGGGTATAAAGACGACAAACCTGCTCCGCGCCGGCGGCGGAAAGAGTTTGCTGACCCGCCTTGACACACTCGCCGATGGTGGAAAAGGATCGCGCGCCAAAACCACAGCGCGTATCTGCCACGCTTGGTGAAATAGGGCATGATCGGGAGGTCGGCGTTGGCGAGATCGAAGCGATTTGAGACGGAGAAGAGCCGGTTTGGAGAAGGCAGGTCGAGCAGAGGGCGGCGGGCGGTGTGGGGCATCCGCGCACGCAACCGCCACGATGAAGTGGTCGGTGCGAAACAGACGGCGAGTGCGGTCGGAACGACGAGCACCGGGTGAGCCAGGCGAACGACGCGACGATTTGCTGGCGCGGCTCGACAAGCTGCAGGACGCGGCCAACGCGGCGAGCAGGCACGCGCGCAACGGGTACGTCACCTTCCTCCTGTTCGGCCTGTATCTCGCCATCATCTTCGGCTCGACGACGCACGAGCAACTGCTGCGCGAAAGCCCGGTCACCCTGCCGCTCCTGAACGTGGGCCTGCCACTCGCGGGTTTCTATTGGGTCGCACCCGCACTGTTCGTGCTGCTGCACCTGGACCTGTTGCTGCAGTTTTATATGCTGTCCGGCAAGCTGCACCGGCTTGACCGCGCCCTCGGAGAGGCAGTCGCACAGAAGCATCTCAGCGAACAACGTGCGGACGACCGGCGCGCGCAGCTCTACCCGTTCCCATTCAGCCAGATGCTGGTGGGCCGCCAGCACGGCCGGCTCATGCGATTTCTGCTGTGGCTGGTGGTCTGGCTTACCGTGCTGGTCCTGCCGGTCGTGCTGCTGCTCATGGGCCAAGTCCAATTCCTGCCCTACCACGATGCCTGGACGACGATGTGGCTCCGCCTCATGGTGGCGGCCGGTCTGCTCCTCATCCTGATCTTCTGGCGCACGATCCGCCGCCCGGCCGACCGGCTGCTCTGGCAGCCCCGCCGCTGGCTGTGGCATCAGGCCAAAGTGGCCCTGCCGGCGCTCGTGGTACTGGCCTTCTCGTTCCTGGTCTTCACCTTCCGGGGCGACTACGCCTCCCGCGACGATCATGCCCCACACGACCTCGGCGATCCGATGGAGGAGGCGCTGCTCGATGAGGATGGCTGGCTCGCCTGGACCTATCCCGCGAACTGGCGGGTCGATAGCCCCAACCTGCGGCCCGGCTTCTGGCCGACGCAGGCGCTCTTTGACACGTTTCCGTTTCTGCAGCGCAACCTTGTCGTTCCTGAGGTGAACCTAGTCACTAGCTGGCCGACCCAGAGCCAGATCGAGCAATTCGGCGAGGACCTCGCCTGGCAGAACTTCGGCGCGCCTCCAAACCTGCGTGGCCGCGATCTGCGCTACGCAGACCTTTCCCGGTCGATCCTCATGCGCGGCGACTTTCGTGACGCCAATCTCCAGGGCGCGGATCTTTGGGATGCCAATCTTCAGGGCGCAGACCTATGGCTCGCAAACCTAAGTGACGCATCGCTTGGAGGCGCCAACCTAAGAGACGCATATCTCTTCGTCGCCGGCCTTCACGGAGCAAACCTCGCCGGCGTCGACCTCCGAGGCGCCATGCTCAATTCCGCTGACCTTCGGGGAGCAGGCTTTTATGGAGCCGACCTTCGTGGGACAGAATTGGCGCGGGCTAAGCTCCAAGGCGCGGACTTCGCGGGTACCGACTTAGGCCCAGCCAACCTTCAGGGCGCAGACCTGTCTGGCGCGAACCTCCAGGGCGCCCATCTATGGGGCGTCGATCTGCGTGGTGCGTCCCTTGGCGGCGCCAGTCTTCAGGGCGCAGACCTCAAGGCCGCAGACCTCCGGGGCACCAGTCTTCGGGGGGCCCACTTATGGCGGACCTCCTTGGGTGGCAACCACTGGGCCCTCGCCGATCTGACCGGCGCTAACCTCGATCCGATCGCGGATCTCGACGCCTGGGTCGAGGGGGAGACCACGGACATCGACAACGAAGCCACGCGTAGCGAGGTTAAAGATCGTCTTTTGCATGCACTCAAGAGCAACCGTCGATCCGATGTGCCGGCTTTCCGCGAAGTTTGGAGATCGTCGCCAGACATCATGTTCGATGCCGATAAACCGCCCGCAGTGAAGCTCGGCTGGAGCGTCCCGCAGTGGGAAACGCCTGAGGACTACGATGCAGAGCTCGCGCTCTTTCTCGGCGATCTTGCTTGCAATCAATTCGCGACAACGCATGTCGCGCGGAGGTTCGCTGAGAGTATCCTAGAGCCCAATCCCTTCGAGCCGAGTCCTCCCCTCCTTGCACGGCTGCTCGCATCACGCCTCGCCGGCGACGATTGCCCGCAGGCCGCGGACTTGCCGGATGACCTGCGCCTCCGACTGGAGGAACTCGCCGCGCGCTGAGGTGGTGCCCCATGCTATATTTCTTTGCGGGTCATCTCCTTCCCAGTGCGTTCTCATGCACGACGACGCCTTGTTGAGCCGCATCACCGCCGACCCGAAGATCTTCAGCGGCAAGCCGATCGTGCGCGGCATACGGATCTCGGTCGAGATGATCCTCAGCCTTCTGGCACAGGGCCAGACAGTCGAAGCGATTTTCGATGACTATCCGGAGCTCGAAGCGGACGACGTGAGAGCTTGTCAGGCGTGTGCGCATGCGGCGATCGCCGACGGGAGCATCGACGCCGTGCGCGTGGCGTCCGCTTGAGGTTCCTGGTTGACCGGTGCGCCGGACGCCGATTGGCGGACTGGCTGCGCAGCTAGGGGCACGACGTGCTCGAGTCAGGGCCGCCGGTGCCGATCCCGGCGATGCCGCGCTGCTCCGCCGCGTTGCGGCCAATGCGCGCACTCTGGTCACGATCGACACCGATTTGGGGGCGCTGATTCACCTTGGCGCCCAGGCGCACGCGGGTCTGATCCGACCGCCTGACGTCCAGGCGGGAAGGTGCATCGAGCTAATTGGGCAGATCCTCGCCGATCATGCGGAAGCAGAGCTCTCGCATGCCCTCGTTACGGTGAAAGGTAGCCGCATCCGGATCTCGCGCCGTAGCCAGGTTGCAGCTCAAGCCCGGCGGCCGGCGCGGG
The DNA here is from genome assembly GCA_036274135.1 of Geminicoccaceae bacterium. Lineage (GTDB taxonomy): Bacteria > Pseudomonadota > Alphaproteobacteria > Geminicoccales > Geminicoccaceae > DASUGG01. The sequence continues at coordinate 10,769 of DASUGG010000217.1, read as the reverse complement.
AGAGGTGAGCGTCCCTGTGGCTCCGGTCCCGCCCGGCTTTCCGCGCATCGCCCAGCACGGCGCAGCCGATGCCGCCGCCGTGCCGGCCGACTGTCCCTACAGCTTCGATCAGATCGTCGGCCAGGACTGGTACCCGCGGAACCGATACGGGCGGACCGATTGAACCTGACGTCCGGGCTTGCGCCGGCCGTGTGCAGGGCCCTCAGCGCTGCCGGTAACGCAGGCGGCCGTCGGCGTCGAGGCGGCGCTCGATCCGGCCCTCCGCGAGCAGATAGTTGAGATGCGCCACCGTCTCGGCGATCGCGAAGCCGAGCTGATGCCGGTCCAGCTCGCGATCGAACAGCCGCGGCATGATCTCGACCGCGGTCGCCGGCCGCCGGCAAGCCTCCATTGTGGCCGCCAGACGCTCGCGGTGATGCGCCACCAGCTGGTCGATGCGGACATGCAGGCCGCGAAACGGCCGCCCGTGCGAGGGCAGCACGAGGCAGTCGTCCGGCAGCCGGCGCAGCTCCTCGAGCGAGGCGAGGAACTCGGCCAGCGGATTGGCCTCGGGCTCGCCGGGCCAGACGCCGACGATCGGCGAGATCCGCGGCAGCACCTGGTCGGCGGCGATCAGCAGATTGCGCTCGGGGCTGTACAGGCAGACCATCTCCGGCGCATGGCCGCGGCCGATGATCACCTGCCAGCTTTCGCCGCCGATGACCGGCCGGTCGCCTGCGCCCAGGCGACGGTGGCCCGCCGGCGGCGGCGTGACGCGCAGACGGTAGAGGTTGCCGCGCGCGGCGCGCTCGTCGACCTGCTCGCGGTCGAGCCCGGCGCGCTGGTCGAAGAGGCGGCCCGCCGCGACGAACTCCTCGCTCACGTCGAGGGCGAGCAGACGCCCCTGCAGCCACTCGGTGCGGCTGGCCCAGAGCTCGGCGCCGGCCCGCTGGCACCACCAGCCGGCGAGGCCCATATGGTCGGGATGGAAATGCGTCGCCAGCACCCGGCCGACCGGCCGACCGGCCATGAAACGCGCCAGATCCCGCCAGCGCTCGTAGCTCGGCTGGTCGGCGAGCCCGGCGTCCACGAGGGTCCAGTCGTCGCCGGCGAGCAGCCAGATGTTCACGTGATCGAGCGCGAAGGGCAGCGCGAAGCGGACGCCGAACAACCCTGGCGACAGCTCACAGGGCTCGCCGTCGATGGACAGGGCAGCCCGTTCGTAGGTCAGCGCGTCAGCGGCGGCGACGCCGGCGGATGAAGGCAACGCAGATCTCCCGATGGTCCTGCTGCACCGCAGCAAGGCATCCTGGCACAGATCGCTCGTCCGGCACAGATCGTGTGTGATGCTTACCGCATCGGCCCGTCGATCACGAAAAAGACACCTTTGGCTGGCACATGAGAACGGCACGCGCGGCGCCTGCCATCAGGCAGAAAGCCGGAACCGCTGGACGTGCGAGCGAGGGTAGATGGCCTGGACCGATCCTAAGGACCGTGGGGCGCGCGCCCGGGGAACAACACCGAACGCCCCGCGTTTACTGGCCAAGTGGCCGGCATCCGGGGTGCACGCGCCATGTCGGACCCTGGAAGGAGTGTGCGGTCGGGTCATCCAGCCGGCCGGCGCGCCAGATCAGACGGACATTCTCGGGGGCGGAGACAATGATGGATCAGGCGCTCATGCTTGACGACGAGGTCGTCGGGGTGGACCTCAAGGCTGCGGGAACCGTGCGGTCGAAACTCGGCACGACGGCGCTGGTCGAGATCGCCATCCGCAACGACGAAGGCAGCCTGGCCGCCGAGGGCGCGTTCGCCACGACCACGACGCCGCACACGGGGCGCAGCCCCAAGGACCGCTTCATCGTCGAGCAGCCGAGCATCCGCGCCGCGATCGACTGGGGCCAGGTCAACCAGCCGCTGGAGCCCGCACGGTCTGACCGGCTGTGGACCGCCGCGCGCACCCACATCCGTGGCCGAGACCTCTTTGTCCAGGACCTGTTCGCCGGCGCCGACCCGGCGTATCGGCTGCGGGTCCGCGTGATCACCGAGACGGCCTGGCACAGCCTGTTCGCGCGCAACATGTTCCTCGTGCCGGCAGCGGGCGATCTGCAGGGCTTCGAGCCGGACTTCACCGTTGTCCAGCTGCCGTCGCTGCGGGCCGACCCCAAGCTTCACGGAACGCACTCGCAGGCCGCGATCGTGGTCGATCTCGAGCGCCGCATCGTGCTGATCTGCGGCACGCGCTACGCCGGCGAGATCAAGAAGTCGATCTTCTCGGTGCTCAACCATCTGCTGCCCGAGCAGGGTGTCCTGCCGATGCACTGCTCGGCCAATGTCGGCGAGGGCGGCCAAGTCGCGATCTTCTTCGGCCTGTCCGGCACCGGCAAGACGACGCTGTCGGCGGATCCCTCGCGCCAGCTGGTCGGCGACGACGAGCACGGCTGGGGGCCGCGCGGCATCTTCAATTTCGAGGGCGGCTGCTACGCCAAGGTGATCCAGCTTTCGGCCGAGCACGAACCCGAGATTTACGCGGCTTCGACCCGCTTCGGCGCGATCCTGGAGAACGTGGTGGTCGACCCGGCGACCGGCGACGTCGATCTCGACGACGACAGCCTGACCGAGAACACCCGCGCGTCCTATCCGCTGCGCTTCATCCCGAATGCGAGCGAGACCGGGATGGCCGGCCATCCCAGCCACATCGTCATGCTGACCGCGGACGCCTTCGGCGTGCTGCCGCCGATCAGCAAGCTCTCGCCGGAGCAGGCGATGTACCATTTCCTGTCCGGCTACACCGCCCGGGTCGGCGGCACCGAGGCGGGCGTGAAGGAACCGCAGGCGACCTTCTCGGCCTGCTTCGGCGCGCCGTTCCTGCCGCGCAAGCCCAGCGTCTACGCCGAGATGCTGGGCGAGTTGATGCGCCGCCATCGGGTCGATTGCTGGCTCGTCAACACCGGCTGGGTCGGCGGCCCCTACGGCACTGGCGAGCGGATGAGCCTGCCGCATACCCGCGCGATGCTGCAGGCCGCGCTCGACGGCAGGCTCGGCGTGGCGCCGATGCGCCAGCACCCGCAGTTCGGCCTCGCCATGCCGACCTCCTGTCCCGGCGTGCCGGACGAGGTCCTCGATCCGAAGGCGACCTGGGCGGACGGCGCGGCGTACGACCAAGCGGCGCGCACGGTTGCGGAGCGCTTCGCGACCAACTTCCGCAAGTTCGAGGCTGATGTGGGCGATGACGTGAAGGCCGTCGCGATTCGCGCCGACTGAGTTTGTTCTGGTTGGTGGGCTGTTCGCCCCTCTGGGTTCCGCGATCCGAGCCAGCCTTGCCGATCGGCTTCCCGTCTTGGGCGATTCCCCAACTCGAGCCCCCGCTGCAAGCCGGCGGGGCTTCTTTTCGCCGCGGCCGCGTCGGTCTCCGATAGGCGGAGCGGCCGCTGCGTCGCGGGTCCAGGGAGGACCCCTGCTGCGCGCCGCCGCGGCACAGGTCGCTTGCTACGGCATCGGTGGTTTGCCAGAACGCGCATCGGAGGTGCGATGCGATCGATCGGGCTCACGCTGGTGCTCGGGGGCGCGCGCTCGGGCAAGAGCCGGCATGCCGAGCAGCTCGCGCTGGAGAGCGGCCTCGCGCCGGTCTATCTCGCGACCGCGCAGGCGCTCGACGCCGAGATGGCGCAGCGGATCGCGGCGCACCGGGCGCGACGCGGGCCTGCCTGGCGCACGGTCGAGGAGCCGCTCGAGCTGACGGACGCGCTGCGGCGCGAATGCGCGCCCGAGCGTATCGTCCTGGTGGACTGTCTGACGCTCTGGCTTTCCAACCTGATGGTCGCCGGACACGAGGTCGACGCCGAGAGCGCGCGGCTGCTCGAGGCGCTGCCGGGCCTGCGCGGGCCTGTCTTGCTCGTCTCGAACGAGGTCGGCCAGGGCATCGTGCCGGACAACGTCATGGCCCGCCGATTCGTCGATCACGCCGGCTTCCTGCATCAGGGGATTGCCCTGAGGGCGGATGCCGTGGTCTTCATGACCGCCGGCCTGGCGCGGCGCCTCAAATAGCCGCCGGAGTCCCCGATGGCGCACGCAATCTCGGCGAGGCGGTCCGGCGTGGATGGCCCATGCACCTGCTGAACGCGCGCACGACCGCGCCGCAGGACGCGGACGAAGCGGTCGACCTCGGGCAGAGCCCGGGCGACATCGTCGTGCTGTCGGCGGCCGATACCGAGCTCGCCTGCCTGGCGGCGGCGCAGGCGCGTCGGCCGACGGATGCGCCGAGCCTGCGCCTCGCCAACCTGCTGCGGCTCGGCCACCCGATGTCGGTCGACCTGCATGTCGAGCGGGTGATCGCGCCGGCGCGGCTGGTGATCCTGCGCCTGCTCGGCGGCCGCAGCTACTGGCCCTACGGGCTGGAGCAGGTCGCGGGCGCCTGTCGCGCCAACGGCATCCCGCTCGCCGTGCTGCCGGGCGACGACAGCCCGGATGCCGAGCTGTCCGGCTGGAACACGCTGCCGGCCGAAACCTGCCACCGGCTCTGGCAGTACGCCGTGCATGGCGGCCTCGACAACGCGCAGCAGCTCCTGGCCTATGCCGCGAGCCTGCTCGGCCGCGACGAGCCCTGGCGCGAGCCGGCGCCGCTGCTGCGCGCCGGGCTGTACTGGCCGGGGCTCGCCCGGCCGGATCTCGCGGCGATCCGCGCCCGCTGGCAGGCGGACTGGCCGGCGGCGGCATTGGTGTTCTACCGAGCGCTGGTTCAGGCCGGCGACCTCGCCGTGATCGACGGCCTGATCGAGGCGTTGCAGACACGGGGGCTCAATCCTCTGCCGGTCTTCACGGCCAGCCTGCGCGATGCCCAGGCCGGGCCGCTGGTGCGGGAGTTGCTGGAGCAGACGGCACCGGATGTCGTGCTGAACGCGACCGGCTTTGCCGTCTCGAGCCTCGCGGAGCGGCGCGGCTCGCCGCTCGATGTGGCCGATCGCCCCGTCCTGCAGCTGGTGCTCGCGGGCGGCAGCCATACCGCCTGGCGGACCGGCACGCGCGGGCTGTCGCCGCGCGATCTCGCGATGAACGTCGCCTTGCCCGAGGTCGACGGCCGGATTTTGTCCCGCGCCGTCGGGTTCAAGACCGCGCAACGATTCGACGAGCGGACCGAGACCGGCCTGGTGGCCTTCGAGCCCGCCGGCGGCCGCATTGGCTTCGTCGCCGAGCTGGCGGCGGCCTGGGCACGGCTTGCCCGCACGCCGGCCGTCTCGCGCCGGGTCGCGATCGTGCTCGCGAATTATCCCAATCGCGACGGCCGGATCGCCAACGGGGTCGGGCTCGACACGCCGGCCAGCACCGTGCGCCTGCTGCAGGCGCTGCGCGGCGCCGGCTACCGCATCGAGAACCTGCCGGCAGGCGGCCAGGCTCTGATCGAGGCGCTGCTCGCGGGCGTCACCAACGATCTGGCCGCGCGCGCCGGGCGCGAGGTCCGCGTCCGCCTGCGCCTCGCAGACTATCGGCGCTTCTTCGCGCGCCTGCCCGAGGCCGTGCAAAGGACCGTCGAGCAGCGCTGGGGCGCGCCTGAGGACGATCCGCACGTGGCGGACGGCGCGTTCGGCCTCGCGCTCCTGCCGCTCGGCAACGTCGTGGTAGGGATCCAGCCCGCGCGCGGCTACAACGTCGATCCGAGCGCCAGCTATCACGATCCCGACCTGCCGCCGCCGCATGCCTATCTGGCGTTCTATGCCTGGCTGCGCGAGCGGTTCGGCAGCCATGCCATCATCCACATGGGCAAGCACGGCAATCTCGAATGGCTGCCGGGCAAGGCGCTGGCGCTCTCCGAAGACTGCTTTCCGGAGGCGGCGCTCGGCCCGCTGCCGCACGTCTACCCCTTCATCGTCAACGATCCGGGCGAGGGCAGCCAGGCGAAACGGCGGGCGGCCGCGGTGATCGTCGACCACCTGACGCCGCCGCTCACCCGCGCCGAATCCTATGGCCCGCTCGCCGCCCTCGAGGGACTGGTCGACGAGTATTACGACGCGGCGGGCGTCGATCCGCGCCGCGTCGCCTGGCTGCGCGACCAGATCCTGGCACAGAGCCGGAGCCTCGGCCTGGACTGCGACATCGGCATCCGCGGCGACGACAACGCCGACGACGCGCTCGCCAGGCTCGACAACCATCTGTGCGAGCTGAAGGAGCTGCAGATCCGCGACGGCCTGCACGTGTTCGGCACGGCGCCCGCGGGCGAGCAGCTCACCGACCTGCTGGCGGCGCTGGTGCGCGCGCCGCGCAAGGCGGGCGAGGGCGGCGATGCGTCGCTCCTGCGCGCGCTCGCCCGCGACCTCGCACTCGGCTTCGATCCCCTGGACTGTCCGATGGCCGAGCCCTGGTCGGGCCCGCGCCCAACCGCCCTGGCGGAGGTGAGCGCGCAGCCCTGGCGCAGCCACGGCGACACGCTCGAGCGCCTCGAGCTCCTCGGCCGCGCGCTCATCGCCGGCGAATGCCTTCCCGAGCCGGCCTGGGCGGCGACGCGTGCGGTGCTCGACGAGATCGCCGGGAACATCCGCCCGGCGCTGGCGCAAAGCGGCGATGCGGAGATCCGGGGCGTGCTCGCGGCGCTCGACGGCCGCTTCGTCGAGCCCGGCCCGAGCGGCGCGCCGACCCGCGGCCGTCTCGACGTGCTGCCGACCGGCAGAAATTTCTTCTCGGTCGACAGCCGCGCCGTGCCGACCGCCGCCGCCTGGCATCTCGGCTGGAAATCGGCCGCCCTGCTGGTCGAGCGCTTCCTGCAGGAACACGGCGACTGGCCGCGCACCGTGGCGCTGTCGGCCTGGGGCACCGCCAACATGCGCACCGGCGGCGACGACGTCGCCCAGGCGCTGGCGCTGATCGGCGCGCGGCCGGTCTGGGATGCCGCCTCGCACCGGGTCACCGGCATCGAGGTCCTGCCGGCGGACCTGCTGGACCGGCCGCGGGTCGACGTGACCCTGCGGGTGTCCGGCTTCTTCCGCGACGCCTTTCCGGCGCAGATCGAGCTGTTCGACCATGCCGTGCGCGAGGTCGCGGCTCGGGACGAGCCCGACGACGTCAACCCGATCGCCGCGCGGGTGCGCCAGGATGCGGCGGCGCTGCGGGCCGACGGCGTCGGCGAGGCGGATGCCCTGCGCCGCGCGGCCTACCGCGTGTTCGGCTCCAAGCCCGGCGCTTACGGGGCCGGGTTGCAGGCGCTGATCGACGAGCGCGGCTGGGAGAGCGACGCCGATCTGGCGCGCGCTTATCTGGCCTGGGGCGGTTATGCCTATGGGGCGCGGGCGGAAGGGATCGCCGAGCACCGGCTCTTCGAGCGCCGGCTCGGCGCGGTCGAGCTGGTCCTGCACAACCAGGACAACCGCGAGCACGACATCCTCGACAGCGACGACTATTACCAGTTCGAGGGCGGTCTGGCGGCGGCGGTGCGCACGCTCTCGGGCGAGCAGCCGGCCATCTACCACAACGACCACTCGCGCCCCGAGACGCCCCGCATCAACACGCTCAAGGAGGAGGTCGGCCGGATCGTGCGCGCCCGCGCCGCCAATCCCAAATGGATCGCAGGCGTGATGCGGCACGGCTACAAGGGCGCGTTCGAGATCGCCGCCACAGTGGACTATCTGTTCGCCTTCGCCGCCACCGCCAAGGTGGTCGAGCACCACCATTTCGACGCGCTCTACGACGCCTATCTCGCCGACGAGCGGGTGCGCGGCTTCATGGCCGACGCCAACCCGGCGGCGCTCCGCGAGATCGCCGAGCGCTTCCAGGAGGCGATCGATCGCGGCCTCTGGCGGCCGGCCCGCAACAGCGCGCATCGGCAGCTCGAAGTATTGCGCACTGGCGACGCATGAGGCGCGAAGGTTCGCTTTGCGGCGCTTGGAGTGCTACCTTGGCCCCAGGTTCTGGAGGCGCGGGATGGCGCAGGTCAAAGAAAAGCTCTGGACGCTCGAGGAATTCCTGGCGTTCGACGACGGCACCGACACCAGCTACCAGCTGTTCGAGGGCCGGATCGCCGCCATGAACCCGCCGCTCAGGGGCCATGCCGGGCTCGTCGGAAGGCTGGTCAGAATTGTCGGAACCCAGTTGCAGCCCCCTTGTGAAGTCTATGCCGAAGCGGGGATCATTCCGGTGAACCGCCGGCACACCTGGTACAAGGCGGACCTGATCGTCTCCTGCACACCCGGCAACTACAAGGAACAGTTCATCGCCGAGCCGGTGCTCGTCGTCGAGGTGCTGTCGCCAACCACCAGGGCCACCGACTTCGGTCGCCAGCTCCCGGACTATCAGCAGATCCCGTCGATGCGCGACATCCTGCTGGTCTCGAGCATGGAACGGGTGGTGCGGCACTGGCGACGCGAGTCCGATGGCTGGAGCGAGCACGCGCACCGTCGGTCGGCAACGTTCCGCCTGAGCGGGCTGCCGGTCGCCATCGCGATGGACGAGCTGTACGATCGCATCCTGCCCGGGTGAAAAGGCCGATGGCGACGACCGAAGCGGACGTGAACGCGGCGCACCGCGAGAAGATGGCCAGGATCAAGGCCGTCAAGGACCGGATCTACGCCTCGAAGACCAAGGAGAAGGGCCTGCTGATCGTCCACACCGGGACCGGCAAGGGCAAGAGCACGGCGGCCTGGGGTCTCGCGATGCGCTGCCTCGGGCACGGGCTGCGACTGGGGGTCGTGCAGTTCGTGAAGGGCCGGCGCGAGACCGGCGAGCGCTTCTTCCTGGCCCGCTTCCCCGAGCTGGTGGACGTCAAGGTGATGGGCGAGGGCTTCACCTGGGAAACGCAGGACCGCGAGCGCGACATCGCCGCGGCGCGCGCCGCCTGGGACGAGGCCCGTCGCATGTTGGCCGACCCCGCCCTGCACCTCGTGATCCTGGACGAGCTCAACATCGTGCTGCGCAAGGACTACCTGCCGGTCGACGAGGTCGTGGACGGCCTGCTGGCCAAACGGCCGGACCTGCACGTCGTCGTCACCGGCCGCAACGCCAAGCCCGAGCTCCTCGCGGCGGCGGACCTCGTGACCGAGATGACCCTGGTCAAGCACCCGTTCCGCTCGGGCGTGAAGGCGCAGCTGGGCATCGAGTATTGAGCAGGCCGCCCGCCCTGATGCTCCAGGGCACGGGCTCGCATGTCGGCAAGTCGCTGCTGGTCGCGGGGCTCTGCCGGGCATACGCGCGGCGCGGCTTGAGGGTCCGGCCGTTCAAGCCGCAGAACATGAGCAACAATGCCGCGGTGACGCCGGAGGGCGGCGAGATCGGCCGCGCCCAGGCGCTGCAGGCGCGCGCCTGCGGCGTGCCGCCGTCGGTGCACATGAACCCCGTGCTCTTGAAGCCGCAGACCGAGACCGGCGCCCAGCTCGTGGTTCAGGGCAAGGTGCGCGGCGCGTTCAAGGCACGCGACTACCTCGCCATGAAGCAGGTTCTGATGCCGGCGGTGCTTGAAAGCTTCGCGGCGCTCTTGCGCGAGGCGGACCTGGTGCTGGTGGAGGGCGCCGGCAGTCCTGCCGAAGTGAATCTGCGCGCGGGCGACATCGCCAATATGGGCTTCGCCGAGGCCGCGGATCTGCCCGTGCTGCTGGTCGGCGACATCGAGCGCGGCGGCGTGATCGCGGCGCTGGTCGGCACGCATGCGCTGCTCGATCCGTCCGAGCGCTCGCGGCTGCGCGGTTATCTCGTCAACAAGTTTCGCGGCGACCCCGGCCTGTTCGACGAGGCGCACGCGGTGATCGCGGCTCGAACCGGCATGCGCAGCTACGGCGTCGTGCCCTGGTTCGAGCCGGCGCGCCTGCTGCCGGCCGAGGATGCGCTGGATCTCGAGGCACGCTCCTCGCGGGGCACTGGCGCGATCCGGATCGCGGTGCCGCGGCTGCGGCGCGCCGCCAATTTCGACGACCTCGACCCTCTGGCGGTCGAGCCCGACGTCGATCTTCGCATCGTGCCGCCGGGCGAGCCGCTGCCCGGAGATGCCGATCTGGTGCTGCTGACGGGCTCCAAGGCCACGATCGCCGACCTCGACGACTTCCGCGCCCAGGGTTGGGACATCGATCTCGCGGCGCATGTGCGGCGCGGCGGCGCCGTGCTGGGCCTTTGCGGCGGCTTCCAGATGCTCGGCCGGCGGCTCGCCGACCCCGACGGCATCGAAGGGCCGCCGGGCGCGACGGAAGGGCTCGGGCTCCTCGACGTCGAGACGGTGCTGGCGGGGGCCAAGCGCCTGCAGGCCGCGCGCGGCCGCGACGTCGCAAGCGGCGCAGCGGTGGAAGGCTACGAGATGCATGTCGGCCGCACGTCCGGCCCGGCGCTTGCCGCGCCGATGCTCGACCTCGACGGCCGGCCGGACGGCGCCGTGTCCGCCGACGGCCGCATCTCCGGCTGCTACCTGCACGGCCTGTTCGCCGCCGACGCCTTCCGCCATGCCTTCCTCGCCCGGCTGCGCCCGCGCGTCGCGTCGGGCGTGGTCTTCGAGCGGCAGATCGAGCAGACCCTCGACGCGCTGGCCGACCATCTCGAGCGGACGGTGGACGTCGAAGGCCTGCTGGCGCTGGCCGGATACGGCGCTGGACGAGGCGACGCGCCGGCCGACGAGCGGTCGAGCCTGCGGATGCGCCGAAAAACCGCAGACGAGCGGTGAAATACGACGTAGATTGTGCGGTCAGCCGCCGGACGCAGAGCGTGTCGTCGGCGGCGCGAGGGAGTACTCTGATGGAAGGGATTGTTGGGTTCATCATCGAGATCATCGCCGGCGCCATCGGCGGCAACGCCGCCGGCGCAGGGGTCAAGAAATACAGCCTCGGAGCCAC
>DASUGG010000216.1:0-11571 GCA_036274135.1 Geminicoccaceae bacterium | reverse complement strand
CGCGGCTTCGCCTCTCGCCTCGAACAGCAGCGTCGGCTCCGCGCCGTGCCATTTCCGGTCGGGATAGGATTTCTGACAGGTTCGCACGGCCCTGCCGCTCACATAAGGCCGGAACCGGTGGGCCTCGTAGATCGTGTATTTCTCTTCCCCCGACCGGCGATAGGCCAGCCAGGTGTGAACGGAGACCAGTCTCGGCAGCGGCTCGTAGCTTCTGGCCGCATAGACCGACATCATCGAAGTCCCGTTCGCCGGCCAGATCGTCCGGCGAGCAGCCGATCGTGGCTGCGACCAGGAACGCCGCAGCGCTGATCCTGCGGCCAGCCATGGCTCAGGCGGCGCGCACGTCGAGCTCGATCGGGCCCTCGGCGCGGCCGTGGATGAACTGGTCGACATAAGGATTGCCGCTGGCGTCGATCTGCCCGACCGGGCCCTGCCAGATGATCTTGCCCTTGTAGATCATCGCGATGCGGTCGGCGATCTTGCGCGCGCTGGCGAGGTCGTGGGTGATCGAGATCGCGGTCGCGCCGAGCTGGCGTACTAGCCGCGCGATCAGCTCGTTGATCACGTCCGCCATGATCGGATCGAGGCCGGTGGTCGGCTCGTCGAAAAACAGGATCTCGGGCTGCGCCGCGATGGCGCGCGCGAGGCCGACGCGCTTTTGCATGCCGCCCGACAGCTCCGACGGCGACAGGTCCGCGACGCTCTCGTTCAGGCCCACCATGCCCATCGTCTCGATCGCCTTGCGGCGCGCGTCGGGCCGGCTCATGCCCTCGATCTGCAGCAGGCGGAAGGCGACGTTCTCCCAGACCGGCAGGCTGTCGAACAGCGCGGCGCCCTGGAACAGCATGCCGAACTTCTGCATCCTCTCGGCACGCTCGCGCCGCGACAGGCGCGTCAGCTCCTCGCCGTCCACCTCGATCGAGCCGCTGTCCGGCGTCAGGATGCCGAGGATGCATTTGATCAGCACCGACTTGCCGGTGCCCGAGCCGCCGATCACCACCAGGGATTCGCCGTCCGCGACCTCGAGGTCGACGCCGTCCAGCACGACCTTGGGGCCGAACGACTTGCGCAGCGCGCGGATCCGGATCTTGGGCGTCTCGCTCATCGGCGCTCCGTGGGTGTTCCGCAGGTCAGCGGCTGAAGAACAGCTCGGTGACCACGTAGTTCGCGGTCAGGATCAGGATCGACGCCGAGACCACCGCCTTGGTCGTGGCCGCTCCCACGCCCTGGGCGCCGCCCCGCGAGTTGTAGCCCTGGTAGCAGCCGAGCAACGCCACCAGGAAGCCGAACACCGCGGCTTTGACCAGGCCGGACATCACGTCCTGGGTCTCGAGGAACTCGAAGGTCTTGTTGATATAGTCGTAGGCGCTGAAATTCAGCTTGTAGATGCCGACGATGTAGCCGCCGAACACGCCGATGATGTCGGCGACGATGACCAGCAGCGGCAGCATCAGCAGCCCGGCGATCAGCCGCGGCCACACCAGATATTTGAACGGGTCGGTCGACAGCGTGGTCAGCGCGTCGATCTGCTCGGTGACGCGCATCGTGCCGATCTCGGCCGCCATCGAGGCGCCGACCCGGCCGGCGACCATCAGGCCGGCGAGCACCGGCCCCAGCTCGCGCGTCATCGACAGCACCACGATCGTCGCGACCGCGCTCTCGGCCTCGAAGCGCGAGAAGCCGGTGTAACTCTGCAGCGCCAGCACCATGCCGGTGAAGATCGCGGTGAGGCCGACCACCGGCAGGGAGTAGTAGCCGATGTCGATCATCTGCCGGACGATCATGCGCGGATACCAGGGGCCGCTCACGCCGTAGGCGATCGCGCGCAGCGCGAACAGCGTGAGATCGCCGATGGCGGCCAGGAACGCCAGAAACAGGCGGCCGATGATGGCGAGGGGATTCATCCGCGCGCGCCGGTGCGGTTGAGGTCAGGGGCCGATATAGCTGCGCGCGAACCGCGTGCCAAGGCGCGTGAGCACCTCGTAGCCGATCGTGCCGGCGGCGGCCGCCAGCTCGTCGAGACCGTCCGGCCCGCCGATCAGCTGCGCCATCGTGCCGTGCCGCACGGCGCCCGCCGGCAGCGCCGAGACATCGAGCGTCAGCAGGTCCATCGAGACGCGGCCGGCGAGCGGCACCGGCGTGCCGCCGATCCGTGCCACGGCGCGACCGCCGGCGGCGCGAAGAAAGCCGTCGGCGTAGCCCACCGGCACGGTCGCGAGCCGGGCGCCAGCGCGCACCGGATAGGTGGCGCCGTAGCCGACCGTGCCCTCGGCGTCGACCTCGTAGACCTGCAGCACCGGCGCCTCGAGGGTCACGACCGGCGCCATTGGGTTGGCGCGGCCGGGCGTGGGATTGACGCCGTACAGTGCGACGCCGGCGCGGCAGAGCTGATGGTGGTAGGCCTCGCCGAGAAAGATCCCCGAGGAGTTGGCGAGGCTCGCCGGGGCGCCCGGCAGCAGCGCCCGCTGGCGCTCGAAGCGCAGCCGCTGCAGCTCGTTCATCGGGTGACCCGGCTCCTCGGCGCAGGCGAGATGGCTCATCACCAGGCGCAGCTCGAGGGCGTGCAGCGTCGTCGCATCGAGGGCGCGAAGCTCGGCCTCGGCGAAGCCGAGCCGCCACATGCCGCTGTCGACGTGCAGCGCGGCAGGCAGGCGGCCGCGCCGGCGCGCATGCGCGAGCTGGCGCTCGAGCTCGCCCGGATGGTTGAGCACCGGGATCAGCCCGGCCTCGATCGCCGCCAACTCCTCGCCGGGCAGGCCATGCAGCACGTAGATGCCGGCGTCCGGGACCACCTCGCGCAGCGCCAGCCCCTCGTCGCCGTGCGCGACGAAGAATTTCTTGCAGCCGGCCTGCGCCAGCGCCCTCGCGACCCTGGCGGCGCCGAGGCCGTAGGCGTCGGCCTTGACCACGGCGGCGATCTCGCTGCCGCGCGCCGTGCGCTGCAGCCGGCGGAAATTCTCGACGATCCCGCCGAGGTCGATGGTCAGGACGGCCTTGGAGCCGTCAGGCATGCCATGGTCCGGCCGCTCAGTAGCCATGGAGCGCGATATCGCGATACTCGATGTTGTGGAACGAGCCGTGCGCGGCCTCGAACACCAGCTGGATCGAACCGATCGGGCCGTTGCGCTGCTTGGCGATGATGACGTCCGCCTTGCGCAGGCTGTCCTCGTAGCGCTTGCGCCAGCCTTCGTAGCGCTCCTGGAAGCGCTCGTCGCTCTCGTCGGGCCGCTGCTTGGGCTCCGAGCGCTCCTGATAATACTCGTCGCGATAAATGAACATCACCACGTCGGCGTCCTGCTCGATCGCGCCCGATTCGCGCAGATCGGCGAGCTGCGGCCGCTTGTCCTCGCGCTGCTCGACCGCGCGCGACAGCTGCGAGAGCGCCAGCACCGGGATGTTGAGCTCCTTGGCGATCGCCTTCAGGCTCTGGGTGATCTCGGCGATCTCCTGCACCCGGTTGTACTGGTTGGAGGAGGTGACCGGCCGCACCAACTGCAGATAGTCGACCACCAGCAGGGACAGGCCGTAGCGGCGCTTGAGGCGCCGCGCCCGGGTGCGCAGCGCCGCCACCGACAGCGCCGGCGTATCGTCGATGTAGAGCGGCAGGCGGGCCAGCTCCTGGCTCGCCCGGACGACCGTGCCGAAGTCGCTCTCCTTGAGCTTGCCGCGGCGCAGATCGTCCGAGCTCAGCTTCGCGCCGGCCGACAGCAGGCGCATGGCGAGCTGCTCGGCCGACATCTCGAGCGAGAACACGCCGACCGTGTAGTGCTCGCTCGCCAGCCCCTCGGCGTCGGGGCCGACCGCCCGGCTCTTCGCCGCGTTGGCCGCGATCGTCACCGCCAGCGCCGTCTTGCCCATGCTCGGCCGCGCGGCGAGGATGATCAGATCGGAAGGCTGCAGGCCGCCGAGCTTGTCGTCGAGGTCGGTCAGGCCGGTCGGCACGCCGGTGATCCGGCTGTCCTTGTGGTAGGCCGCCTCGACCAGGGTGACGGTGCTGGTCAGCACGCCGGGCAGCGCGCGAAAGCCGCCTTCGACCTCGCCCTCCTGCGCGAGCATGAACAGCTGCTGCTCGGTGAGCTCGATCTGCTCGCGGCCGCTCTCGACCGCGGCCGGGTCGTAGGCCCGGTTGACGGCCGCCTCGCCGACGTGGATCAGGCCGCGCCGCAGCGCGAGGTCGTGCAGCAGGCGGCCGTAGTCCTCGGCGTTGAGGATGGTCTCGGCGGCGCGCGCCAGGCGGGCCAGATACTGCGCCCCGTCGAGCTCGCGCAGGGCCTCGTCCTCGTCGAAGGCGAGCTTGAGCGTGACGTGGTCGGCGACCCTGCCGGCCTCGATCAGGCGGATGATCGCCTCGAAGATGCGGCCGTGCACCGGCTCGTAGAAATGCTCCGGCCGGAGATAGTCGGCGACCCGGTGATAGGCCTCGTTGTTGACCAGGATGGCGCCGAGCAGCGCCTGCTCGGCGTCGATGTTGTGCGGCTGGGTGCGAAAGCCCACCGGGACGCGGGCATCGAGCGGTTCGGGCGCAGGGAGGCTGTTCGCGGACATGACGAAAGGGTATCACGGCTATGGCCTCGCGGAATGCGCGAATTTGTCCACAGCTGTGTGGATTGCGGGGAGGGATCGTGTTCGAGGACAGGGCCGCGCAGCCGGCGGTCGGGGCGCCGCCTGCCGCGCGCGACTCGATCGCCGCCGGCATCTGGCGCGGTGCGGCGCGTTGCCTCGTCGCCGCCGACCACGCGGTGCTCGCGGAGCTGCCGCTCGGCAACGGCCGCCGCGCCGATCTGGTGGCGATCGACCGGAGCGCGACGATCACGATCGTGGAGATCAAGTCCGGCCGGGCGGATTTCGTCGCCGACCGCAAATGGCAGGCCTATCTGGCATTCTGCGACCGCTTCTACTTCGCGGTCGAGCGCGACTTTCCGCTGGCGCTGCTGCCGGCTGGCGAGGGCCTGATGGTGGCCGACCGGTTCGCCGGCGAGATCGTCCGCGAGGCATCGCTGCGACCGCTCGGCGCGGCGCGCCGCAAGGCGATGCTGCTGCGCTTCGCGCGCCTCGCGGCGGCCAGGTTGCACAGCGTCATCGACCCCGCCATCGCGCAGTTCCATCAGCCTGAACGATGATGACGGTAAATCAACGCTGTAACCTTAACTGACGATGACTGTCCCGTTAAGCGAACATTAGCTCAGCTCTGCCACATTTTCCTCCGGACCAGTAGGCCTCGCTTCGAGGAGTCCTGGCGCTCGCGCGTCGAGGCGGCGAGCTGTGGCATGGAGGTGTGCGGCGATGCTCAGCAAGATGAGTCGTCTTCTCCACCTGCGACGGCTTTTCAGGGACGATCGGGGCATGCTGGCGGCGATCGTCGGCCTCGCGATCATCCCGCTGTTCGCGGCGATCGGCCTCGCCGTCGACACCGCCCGTGGCTACATGTTGAAGTCCAAGCTGTCCTACGCGATCGATGCCGCGGGCCTGGCCGGTGGTCGAGCCTTCGAGACCGACCAGCGCGAAGCCGACATCATGATGTTCTTCGAGGCCAATTTCCCGCCGGGCTACATGAGCTCGACGCTGGCGCCGGGCGACCCCGACATCGTCTTCGACGACGAGAACAACACGATCACGATCACGGCATCGGCGACCATCCCGACCCGCTTCATGAGCGTCGCTGGCGTGAAGGAGATGACGGTCTCGGCCCGAACGGTGATCAAGCGCGAGCTGCGCGGCATGGAGCTGGTGCTGGTGATGGACAACACCGGCTCGATGCGCAGCAACGGCGGCATGACGGCGATGAAGCCGGCCGCGACCGACCTGGTCAACATCCTCTTCGGCGACCGCGAGACGGTGCCGAACTTCTGGGTCGGCGTGGTACCCTACGCCGCCAACGTCAACATCGGCCCGCAGCACGAGGACTGGCTGGTCTCGCAGGCCTTCGACGAGGACGCGGCCTGGCAGAATGCCGACCCGGACAGCGATATCCAATTCGGCTATCATCCGGATCACTACCTGCCGACGACCTGGAAGGGCTGCGTCGAGGCGCGCGAGTACCCGCGCGACAGCAACGACGACCCGCCCGGCGTCGAGGCCTGGTACCCCTATCTGTGGCGCACGACGCTGCGTCGCTTCGAGAACTCGGCCTGGCCCTACGATGACGACGACTACGTCATCGTGGTGCACGACAACACGAAACCGTACACGAACCAGAGCAACGTCATCTACCAGCAGGGCGGGCCCAGTGGCACCCCGACGGTGATCCAGTACGACGCGACCGTTCCCGCCACCTGGGGCCGCTGGCTCAACGGCGACAACGACTGGGATCCGGACGGCGCGGAGTCGGCGCTGAAGCTGGACAACGAGGTCTATCAGAACGAAGGCACCGGCCCCAACCTCGGCTGCGGCCCGGCGATCACGCCGCTGGTCTCCAGCAAGAGCACGGTGCAGGCGGCGATCGACGAGATGGCGCCCTGGCATCGTGGCGGCACGATGGCCAATCTCGGGCTGGCCTGGGGGTGGCGTGTGCTGTCGCCGCGCTGGCGCGGCCTGTGGGACGGCGACGACCCCGACGAGCTGCCCCTCGACTACGCCCAGCCCAACATGGAGAAGGTCGTCATCCTGCTGACCGACGGCAACAACGAGTGGTACGACTATCCCGGCATCACCTGGAATCCGGCTCCCAACCCACCCAGTCAGAACCACTATTCGGGGATTCCGGGCAGCAACGCCTATCCGAGCTCGAGCCCCAACAAGAACACGTGGCCAGGTGCCGACTACACGGCTTACGGTCGCCTGAGCGAGGCCCGGCTCGGCACCACCAACAACGGCGTCGCCAAGTCGATCATCGACGATCGCATGCTCGACATGTGCCAGACCATGAAGGCGCAGGGCATCATCATCTACACGATGACCTTCGGCGGCTCGCCGAGCTCGTCGACGCAGCAGATGTACCGCGACTGCGCCACCAAGCCGGACATGTACTACCACGCGCCGAGCGGCAGCGCGCTGCAGCAGGCCTTCGTCACCATCGCCGACGAGCTCAGCAGGCTGCGCATTGCCGAGTAGCACTCCTGTGGCGGGCCCGCGGAACCGGCGGGCCTGCCGCCCTCCCTAGGCGTACTCCGCCAGCCACTCCTCGATCAGGTGCCGGGCGATGGAATCCGGGTTCGGCAGCTTCACCGGGCGGCGCCCCGGATCGCGCAGCTCGGCCTTCGTGAACCAGCCGGCATCTACCAGCTCGTCGGGATCGACCGTCAGGCCGTCGCTCAGTGCCCGCGCCCGGAAACCCAGCATCAGCGAGGCCGGGAACGGCCAGGGCTGCGAGCTGCGGTAGTCGATCGCGAACAGCTGCAGCCCCGCCTCCTCGAGCACCTCGCGGCGCACGGCCGCCTCGAGCGATTCGCCGGGCTCGACGAAGCCGGCCAGCGTCGAGTACATGCCCGGCGGAAAGCGCGCCGCGCGGCCGAGCAGACACCGTTCGCCGCGCTTGCGGTCGCGATGCGTGACCAGCACGATGACCGCCGGATCGCTGCGCGGGAAATGCTGCGCCTCGCAGGCGGTGCAGCGGCGCATGTGGCCGCCCTGCTCGCTGCGGGTCGGCGCGCCGCAGACGCCACAATAACCGTTACGGGCGTGCCAGAAGGCAAGGCCGCGGGCATACGCGCACAGCCCGGCCTCGCGCGCCGGCAGGGTCGCGCCGACGCTGCGCAGGTCGACATAGCGGCCGGCCGGGGGGCTGATGCCGAGGTCGGCCGCGAACAGGCAGCCGCTGCCCTCGTTGCCCAGGAACAGCGCCTCGTCGGGCAGCGTGCCGCCGAGCTCGGCGACGGTCGCCAGCAGGGCGCGCGGCGGATCGCCGCCGTCGACCAGCACCTCGAGCTTCGCCATCAGCAGCACCCGGGTGGCCGGATCGGCGCGCCGGGCGGCGAGCCAGGCGGCATCGAGGCGAAGCTTCGCCGCCCGATCGAGGTCCGATCCGGCGTAGACATGCGGCGGCGGATTGACGAGATGCGGCATCGAGGTTCCAGATCTGCGGGGCGTACCGGCGCACTCTAGGCGATCGCCGGCCGTCCACCAAATGCTCGCGCCGCCGCGCCATCGCCCAGCCTTGCGTTCGGGCGCCCGAGGGCCGATATTGGCCGGGGGAGCTGGCGGCGGACGGTTTGCTCGCCAACCCGGTCAGGTCCGGAAGGAAGCAGCCGTAACGAGTTGAAAACCGGGTCGTTCGTCAGCTCCCCTCTCCTTCCCGCCGGCCGGACGCGATCGACCATGCCGGACAGCCCTGTCCAGGAACCAGGCAGCCGCAGCGGCGCCGAGCCGGCCGAGCTGTATCGCGTGCTGGCGCGCCGGCACCGGCCGCAGCGCCTGTCCGAGCTGATCGGCCAGGAGGCGCTGGTGCGCACCCTCGGCAACGCGCTGCGCACCGGCCGGATCGCGCATGCCTTCCTGCTCACCGGCATCCGCGGCGTCGGCAAGACCAGCACGGCGCGGATCATCGCCCGCGCCCTGAACTGCATCGGTCCGGACGGCAAGGGCCAGGCGACGCCCGAGCCCTGCGGCGTCTGCGAGCCCTGCATCGCGATCGCCGACAGCCGCCACATCGACGTGCTCGAGATGGACGCCGCCACCCGCACCGGCATCGACGACATCCGCGAGATCGTCGACAGCGTGCGCTACGCGCCGACCTCGGCGCGCTACAAGGTGTACATCATCGACGAAGTGCACATGCTCTCGACGCAGGCCTTTAACGGCCTTCTGAAGACCCTGGAGGAGCCGCCGCCGCAGACGATCTTCATCTTCGCCACGACCGAGGTGCGCAAGGTGCCGGTCACCGTGCTGTCGCGCTGTCAGCGGCTCGACCTGCGGCGGGTCGAGGGGCCGCAGCTGAGCCGCCACCTCGCGGGCATCGCCGAGGGCGAGCAGGTGGCGATCGAGCCGGACGCGCTGGCGCTGATCGTGCGCGCCGCCGAGGGCTCGGTGCGCGACGGCCTGTCGCTGCTCGACCAGGCGATCACCCTGCTCGGCGGCAGCGCGCCGATCACGGTGCGGCAGGTCGAGGACATGCTGGGCCTCGCCGATCGTGGCCGGGTGCTCGATCTGTTCGAGCGGGTCATGCGCGGCGACGTCAAGGAGGCGCTGGACCGGCTGGGCGAGCTGCACGATCTCGGCAGCGAGCCCGAGACGGTGGTGCGCGAGATGCTGGAGATCAGCCACTGGCTGACCCGGATCAAGGTCGTGCCGGCGGCCGCCGAGGCGCGCGATACCGCGAGCGCCGATGCCGCCCGCGCCAAGGAGATGGCCGGGCGGCTGTCGATCCCGGTGCTCGCCCGCGCCTGGCAGATGCTGCTCAAGGGCCTGGACGAGCTGCAGGCCGCGCCCTCGCCGCTGCTCGCGGCCGAGATGCTGCTGGTGCGGCTCGCCTATGTCGCGGACCTGCCGCCGCCGGCCGAGCTGAGAGCGCTGCTCGGCACGGGCGGCGCTGCGGCCCCGGCGCCGCGAGCCGAGCCGGTCGCCGGGCCGGCCGTCGCGCCGGCCGCGCCCATGGACCTCGTCGGCCCGGCCGAGGACGCGATCGTCGCGCCGGGACTGGCGGAAGCGCCGCCGACCGAGGCGCCGGTGCCGGCGCAGCCGCAGACCTTCGCCGAGGCGGTCGAGCTGTTCCGCCGCAACGGTCAGCCGCGCCTGTACAGCTGGCTGCGCGACCACGTGCGGCTGGTGCGCTTCGCGCCAGGCCAGATCGAGATCGAGCGGAGCGAGCAGGCGCCACCGGCCTGGCAGCAGGAGGCGGCGGACTATCTGTCGCGCTGGACAGCGACGCCTTGGCGCGTGCGCCCGGTCGACGAGCCCGGCACACCGACCTTGGCCGAGCAGGCCGCCGCGGCGCAGCGGGCGCGGATCGATGCGCTCGCCGGCGATCCCCGGATCAAGCCGATCCTGGAGCGCTTCCCCGGCGCCAGGATCGTCGACGTCCGCTCAAGCGTCCCGGCGCCCTAGCCATTCCATCGAGGGGCCCAATCGAGGAGCGACGATGAAGAACCTCGGCAACATGCTGAAGGAAGCGCAGAAGCTGCAGAGTAAGATGGCCGAGATGCAGGCCAGGCTCGCCGAGACCGAGATCTCGGGCGCCGCCGGCGCCGGCCTCGTCAACGTGACCCTCAACGGCAAGGGCGAGATGCGCGCGCTCAAGATCGACCCGTCGCTCGTTGAGCCGGGCGAGATCGAGGTGCTCGAGGACCTGATCGTCGCCGCCTTCAACGATGCCAAGGCCAGGCTCGAGGCGCATCTGCAGGAGGAGATGGGCAAGATCACCGGCGGCATGAACCTGCCGCCTGGCTTGAAGCTACCGTTCTAACATTTTGGTACAGGACGATGCTCCACCGAAACGCTAGGGTCGGCGGATGGCGGGCCAGGCGCTCGATGATCTGATCAAGCAGCTCGCCCGGCTGCCGGGTCTGGGGCCGCGCTCGGCACGGCGCGCGGCGCTGCACCTGCTCAAGCAGCGCGAGACGCTGCTCGTGCGCCTCGCGGCGGCGCTGACCGCCGCCGCCATCGAGGTGCGGCGCTGCTCGGTCTGCGGCAATCTCGACAGCGCCGACCCCTGCTGGGTCTGCGCCGACGGCGAGCGCGACCGCCGCCTGGTCTGCGTCGTCGAGGAGGTCGACGATCTCTGGGCGGTCGAGCGCGCCGGGCTGTACAAAGGCGGCTATCACGTGCTCGGCGGCACCCTGTCGGCGCTCAACGGCACCGGGCCGGAGGAGCTGCGCGTCGAGCGCCTGCTCGAGCGGATCCGCGCCGATGCCGTCGCCGAGGTGATCCTCGCGACCAGCGCCACGGTCGACGGCCAGATCACGGCGCACTATCTCGCTGACCGCCTGGCGTCGGCCGGCGCCCTGGTGACCCGGCTGGCGCACGGCCTGCCGGTCGGCGGCGAGCTCAACTATCTCGACGACGGCACGCTCGGCGCGGCGCTCAAGGCGAGGCGGCCGATCGGAGAGTCGGCGGCGGGCGAGGGCTGATGCGGCAGCCGTGTCCGGCCGGTGTCGGCACGCTTGACGACCGCCGTCGCGTTCCCTAGGTCTCGCTCGGTTTTCCGCCAGGAGAAGGCCCGCCAGGCTCATGGCTCTGCTCGAGATTCTCGAGGCGCCGGACCCGCGTCTGTCGACGGTCTGCCAGCCCGTCGAGCGGATCGACGCGGCCGTGCTGCGGCTGCTCGACGACATGCTCGAGACCATGCGCGCGGCGCCCGGCATCGGCCTCGCGGCGCCGCAGGTCGGGCAGCTCCGGCGCGCCTGCGTCATCGATCTCGGCAGGCAGGGCGACGGCGAACCGCTCTTCCTGATCAATCCGGAGGTCACCTGGCGCTCGGACGAGATCACGGTCGAGGAGGAGGGCTGCCTCAGCCTGCCCGAGCATTTCGGCCAGGTGGCGCGCGCCGAGCGGGTGCGGGTGCGCTTCCTCGACCGCGCCGGCGCGCAACAGGAGGTCGAGGGCCAGGGCCTGCTGGCGCGCTGCCTGCAGCACGAGATCGATCACCTGGACGGCGTGCTGTTCGTCGACCACCTCTCGGCCCTGAAGCGCACGCTCATT
>DASUGG010000215.1:0-4395 GCA_036274135.1 Geminicoccaceae bacterium | reverse complement strand
GCTCGACGACGACGAGACCGTCGCCGTCGGCGACGGCGAGCGCCGGTTCTTCGCGCCGGCGAGCGCCAATGCGCTGGCCGATCTGCTGCTGCAGCATCCGCAGGCCTGCATCGTTGCCGGCGCGACGGATGTGGGCCTGTGGGTCACCAAGCATCTGCGCGTGCTCGACACCGTCGTCCACGTCGGCCGGGTGCGAGAGCTGCAGAAGGTCGTCGATACCGGCGAGGCGCTGGAGATCGGCGCCGGCGTCACCTATGCCGATGCCAAGGACGCGCTCGCGGCGCTCTACCCGGACATGGGCGAGCTTTTGCGCCGGCTCGGCGGCGAGCAGGTACGCAATGTCGGCACGATCGGCGGCAACATCGCCAACGGCTCGCCGATCGGCGACAGCCCGCCGGCGCTGATCGCGATGGGCGCGCGCCTGGTGCTGCGGCGCGGCGACGAGCGGCGCGAGCTGGCGCTCGAGGACTTCTTCCTCGACTACGGCAGGCAGGACCGCCGGCCTTCCGAGTTCGTCGAGAGGATCGTGGTGCCGAAGCCGGCGCCCGGGCTGCGCTTTCGCGCCTACAAGGTCGCCAAGCGCTTCGATCAGGACATCTCGTCGGTGCTCGGCGCGTTCGCGCTCCGGCTGCAGGACGGCAAGGTGGCCGCGATCCGCGCCGCCTATGGCGGCATGGCGGCGACGCCCAGACGCGCGCGCCACGCCGAGGCGGCGCTCGCGGGCGGGCCCTGGACCGAGGCCGCGGTCGAGGCCGCGATGGCCGCGCTCGAGCAGGACTTCGCGCCGATCAGCGACTGGCGGGCGAGCGCCGACTACCGCATGCTGGCGGCGCGCAACCTGCTGCGGCGGCTGTTCGTCGAGACGACGGACGCGACCGCCGAGACCCGCCTGGTGGGCGACCGGAGCCTCGCGCATGCCTGACCAGGTGGCGTCGGAACGGACGGTCTTCGAGCAGATTCGGGGCGGCGTGCGCCAGCCGCAGCGCCACGACAGCGCCTGGAAGCACGTCACCGGCGAGGCAAGCTACATCGACGACCTGCCCGAGCGCGCCGATCTTCTGCACGTCTATCTCGGCATCAGCGCCAGGGCGCATGCCGAGATCGCGGGGATCGACCTGGAGTCCGTGCGCCAGTCGCCTGGCGTCGTGCTGGTGCTGACCGCCGCCGACGTCCCGGGCGTCAACGACGTCAGCCCGACGCACCGCGACGACGAGCCGCTGTTCGCGACCGCGCTCGTGGAATATGCGGGCCAGCCGCTGTTCGCGGTCGCGGCGCGGACCCGTGCGCAGGCGCGCCGGGCGGCGCGGCTCGCGCGGGTCGAGTACCGGGAGCTGCCGGCGGTGCTCGACGTCGCCGCGGCGAGGCGGACGGAGCGGCTGGTCACCGACCCGCTGATCCTGCAGCGCGGCGACGCCCGGGCCGCGATCGCCGGGGCGCCGCGGCGGCTGCAGGGCCGGATCGCGATCGGCGGCCAGGACCACTTCTACCTCGAGGGCCAGATCGCCCTGGCGATCCCCGGCGAGGACGACGAGGTCACGGTCTACAGCTCGACCCAGCACCCGAGCGAGGTCCAGCACATGGTGGCCCTGGTGCTGGGCGTGCCGAGCAGCGCCGTGACGGTCGAGTGCCGGCGCATGGGCGGCGCCTTCGGCGGCAAGGAGACCCAGGGCAACCTGTTCGCCTGCGTCGCGGCGCTGGTCGCCAAGAAGACTGGCCGGGCGGCCAAGCTCCGCCCCGATCGCGACGACGACATGCTGATCACCGGCAAGCGGCACGACTTCGTCGTCGACTACGAGGTCGGCTTCAACGACGACGGCCGTATCCAGGGCGTCGACATGACCTACGCCGCGCGCTGCGGCTATTCGGCGGACCTGTCCGGGCCCGTCACCGACCGGGCGCTGTTCCACGCCGACAACTGCTACTACTACGAGAACGTCCGCCTGCGCTCGCTGCCGCTGAAGACCAACACCGTCTCGAACACCGCGTTTCGCGGCTTCGGCGGGCCGCAGGGCATGGTCGCGGGCGAGCGCCTGATCGAGGAGATCGCGTTCGCGCTCGGCAAGGACCCGCTCGAGGTTCGCCGGCTGAACTTCTACGGCCGGCGCGAGCGCAACGTCACGCCCTACCACCAGACGGTCGAGGACAACATTGTCGAGGAGCTGGTGGCGAAGCTCGCCGACGATGCCGACTATGGCGGCCGCCGCCAGGCGATCCGTGCGGCCAACGCCGGCAGCCGCGTGATCAGGCGCGGCCTCGCGCTGACGCCGGTCAAGTTCGGCATCTCGTTCACGGCGACGCACTACAACCAGGCCGGCGCCCTGGTGCACGTCTATACCGACGGCAGCATCCATCTCAATCACGGCGGCACCGAGATGGGGCAGGGCCTCTACGTCAAGGTCGCCCAGGTGGTCGCCGAGGAGTTCCAGGTCGACATCGACCAGGTGCGGATCACCGCGACGACCACCGGCAAGGTGCCGAACACCTCGGCGACCGCGGCGTCGTCGGGCGCCGACATCAACGGCATGGCGGCGCAGGCGGCGGCGCGCACGATCAAGACGCGGCTGATCGCGTTCGCCGCCGAGCGCTGGGGCGTGCCGGAGCAGCAGGTGGTCTTCCTGCCGGGGACGGTGCGGGTCGGCAACCAGGAGATGCCGTTCCGCGAGCTGGTCTGGCAGGCCTACCTGGCCCGGGTCTCGCTCTCGTCGACCGGCTTCTATCGCACGCCCAAGATCCACTGGGACCGCAGTAGCGGGCGCGGCCGGCCGTTCTACTACTTCGCGTATGGCGCGGCGGTCAGCGAGGTGGCGGTCGACATCCTGACCGGCGAGTACAGGCTCGAGCGTGTCGACATCCTGCACGACGTCGGCAGCTCGCTCAACCCGGCGATCGATCGCGGCCAGATCGAGGGCGGCTTCGTCCAGGGGGTGGGCTGGCTCACCACCGAGGAGCTGTGGTGGGACGCCGAAGGCCGGCTGCGCACGCACGCGCCCAGCACCTACAAGATCCCGGCCTGTTCCGACCGGCCGAGGGTCTTCAACGTCGCGCTGCTCGAGAACGCCAGGAACCGCGAGGCGACGGTCTTCCGCTCCAAGGCGATCGGCGAGCCGCCTTTGATGCTCGCGATCTCGGTCCTGCACGCGCTCTCCGATGCGATCGCGAGCGTCGCCGACTACAGGCTTTGCCCGCGCCTCGACCCGCCGGCGACGCCCGAGAAGGTGCTGCTCGCGATCGAACGGCTGAAGCGCGCAGCGCCTGCGCCGGCGGAGGGCATCGCATGACGGCCGGGCTCGCGGCGATCCTGCGGGGGCTGCTGGACCGGGCCGAGCCCGCCGTGGTGGTCGAGCTGGCGGAGGTCAAGGGCTCGGCGCCACGCGAGGCCGGCACGCACATGATCGTCACCGCGGCGCAAAGCCACGGCACGATCGGCGGCGGCAACCTCGAATGGGAGGCGATCCGGCGGGCGCGGGCGATGCTTGGCAGCGGTGAGGCAGACGCGGGCCTGAAGCTGCCGCTCGGGCCCGAGCTCGGCCAGTGCTGCGGCGGCTTCGTCGCGCTGCGGCTGCACCGCGCCGACAAGGCCCTGCGCACCGCGCTCGAGGCGCAGGAGGCGCGCGAGCGCGAGACGCTGCCGCCGGTGCTGCTGTTCGGCGCGGGACACGTCGGCAAGGCGCTGGCGGTCGCGCTGGCGCCGCTGCCGCTGCGGCTGCGCTGGATCGACGGTCGCGCCGACGCCTTCCCCGAGGCCGCACCCGCCGGCGTCGAGGTCGTGGTCAGCGAGCACCTGCTGGAGGAGGTCGAGGCGGCGCCCGCCGGTGCGGCCTATCTGGTGCTGACCCACAGCCACGCCCTCGATTCGATGCTCTGCGCGGCGGCGCTGCAGCGCGGCGACTTCGCCTATCTCGGCCTGATCGGCTCGCGCAGCAAGCGGGCCCGGTTCGAGCGCGGCTTTCGCGAGCTCGGGATCGCGCAGGCGCAGATCGACCGTCTGGTCTGCCCGATCGGCGGCGGCCGGATCCGCGACAAGCGGCCGGCGGTGATCGCGGCGCTGACCGCGGCCGAGCTGCTTCAGGCGCTCGCCGAGGCGGCCGCGAAGGCCACGACCGGGGAAGCCGCATGAAGGGCGCGGCCGACGGCGCGACGCCGCGCCTCGAGCTGCGCGGCATCAGCAAGCGGTTCCCGGGCGTGCTCGCCAATGACGGCGTGAGCTTCGCGGTGCGCCACGGCGAAATCCACGCCCTGCTCGGCGAGAATGGTGCCGGCAAGTCCACGCTCGTCAAGATCATCTACGGCGTGCTGCACGCCGACGAGGGCACGGTGCTCTGGCAGGGCGAGCCGGTGCGGATCGCCGACCCGCACGCGGCGCGCGCCCTCGGTATCGGCATGGTGTTCCAGCAT
>DASUGG010000214.1:0-9879 GCA_036274135.1 Geminicoccaceae bacterium | reverse complement strand
TCGGCGGCGACCCTGGCCTCGCCCTCGAACTGGGCGCCGAACGGCCCGAGCCGGACCCTCACCCTGCCGGCATACAGGCCGTCGCCCTTGTCCTCGGTCAGCTCGGCGCCCGGCGCGCAGCGCGCGACCGCCGGGACGTCCTGGAAGAACGCCCACACCTCGTCGAGCGGCCGCGCCACCGTGAATTTCTGCGCTATCTTCACCGCGTCCTCCCGGCCCCCTGCGGAGGGTTACCCTCCGATGTATCGCCGATCTCGACAGCCGTCGACACGGCGGCGACGAGGCGGTACCGTAGGTTGATCAGTGCCACCGCTGGTGGCACGTGCCTGGTGGGAGGTCGCCATGCGCCGGATACCGTACGATGAGTATGTGGCGAAGAAGGGCCGGACACCTGTCATCATCCACTTTCAGCCCGACTACTTCGTCGAGTTCGAGAGCGACAAGCAGCGGCAGGAGTGGGCCAAGCAGCTTTCAGTGAAGCTCGGCGTCGACGTTGCCGGCAAAGGCTTCACCTGGGGCACGCCGACCTTCTCCGGTGACGTGGATCGGAACCCGCGGGTCGGCGACGATTGCGAAGTCGATGACGAGTGATCGTCGTCGTCTCGATCAAGGATGACCTGCACGCGCTCGCCGTTCAGGACCGGATCAGAAGCACGTCGGACCTGCCCTGCCATGTGGTCGAGTCCGACGCGCTGATCGACAGCTCGGGGTTTGAATGGACCGGGCACGATGGCCGCGGGCTCGAGGACGAGGCGTATTCCGACCAGAACGCGTTCGTCTCCGGCGAATGGCGCGCCGCGCTGCTCGGCGCGCTCCTGAGCGGGTTCAGGGGCCGCTGGGTCAGTGATCCCGGCATGACCCGCATCGCGGCGAACAAGCTGCTGCAGCTGAAGGTCGCGGCCGAGATAGGCTGACTCACGCCGCCGACGCTGGTGAGCCAGGATCCTGCCAGAATCCGCGCCTTCTGCGCCGCCGCGCCGGGGCGGCGCATCGTCGCCAAGGCGCTGACGGCGACGCGCAGCCGCACCATGGCGACGGTGCTCCTGACCCCGGCCGATCTCGCAAGCGCGGACGTGACGCTCTGCCCGGCGATCTACCAGCATTTCGTGCCGGGCACGCGGCATCTGCGCATCAACTGCTTCGGCGAGCGGATCGCCGCCTTCGCGATCGAGACCCCGGTCATGGACTGGCGGCGCGATCATGCGGCGCGCATGACGGCCTATCCGCTGGATGCGCGAACGGCGGAGCTTTGCGCCCTGCTGATCGCGAAGCTCGGGCTCGAGATGGGTGTGCTCGACGCGAAACTCCTCGACAGTGGCGAGATCTGCTTTCTCGAAATCAACCCTCAGGGTCAGTTCCTGTTCCTCGAGAGCGCCACGGGCTTCGATCTCACCGGGCTGTGCGCCGCCTTTCTGCTGGAACGTGCGCGTAGCGAGCCGGCGCCGCAACGGCACTGCGCCGGCCGGCGCTGACCGGCGAGCGAGCAGCGCAGCGCTCAGATCGCCCCGTCTCGCCGCAGCGTCGCGATCTCGTCGGCCGCGTAGCCCAGCTCGCCGAGAACGGCGTCGGTGTCGGCGCCGAGCCCAGGCGGCGGCGTGCCGGGCTCGGGATCGCCATGGGCGAGGCGGAAGCCGGCGCGCACCACCGCGACCTCCCGCTCGACGCCGGGCGCGCTCGGGAAGCGCTTGACGAGGCCGCGCCCGACGACCTGCGGATGCCGAGCACCTCGGGCACCGACAGCACCTCGCCGGCGGGCACGCCGTGGGCATTGAGCTCACTGGCCCACTCGGCCGCCGGACGCCCGGACAGGGCATGCTCGAGCTCGGCCTTGAGCTCGTAGCGGTTGAGCTTGCGGTCCTCGCCGTCGGCGAGCGGGGGTCGCAGATCAGGTCTTCGCGGCCGACCAGCCGGCACAGCGTCTCGAACTGATCCTGCTTGTTGGCGGCGATGTTGAGCGGGCCGCGTCCCGTCCTGAAGGCGCCGGACGGCGCCGCGCTCATGTTCTCGTTGCCCATCGGCGTCGGCCGCACGCCCGCGATCAGCCAGGTGGAGACGGCCTAGCCCATGGCGACAAGGGTCGCCTCCAGCATCGAGACGTCGATCAACTCGCCCTCGCCGGTGCGCGTGCGCCGGAACAACGCCGCCGCGACCGCCATGGCGGCGGTGATCCCGCCCATGGTGTCGCAGACCGGGTAACCGACCCGCAACGGTGCGGTGTGCGGATCGCCCGTCACGCTCATGACGCCGGCCAGGCCCTGGATGATCTGGTCGTAGGCAGTATTGCCGCGGAGCGGCCCGTCCTGCCCGAAACCCGAGATCGCGCAGTAGATCAGATCGGGTCTGACCGCGGTCAGCGCGGCATGGCCGAGGCCGAGGCGATCCATGACGCCGGGCCGGAAGTTCTCGACCAGCACGTCGGCGCTGCCGACGAGGCGCAGAAAAGCCTCCCTGCCGCGCGGGTGCTTGAGATTGACCGTCACCGAGCGCTTGCCGGTATTCTGCGCGAGGAACGACGCGCCCATGCCCCGCCGGTTGAGTTCCGGGTCGGCGCCGTGGTGGCGTGCCAGATCGCCCGAGCCCGGCGTCTCGACCTTGACCACCGCGGCGCCGAGCACGGCGAGCTGATAGCAGCAGAAAGGGCCGGCGAGGACGTTGGTGAGGTCGAGGACGCGGATGCCCTCGAGCAGCTTCGCCATGGTCGGCACCTCGGATCTGCGTGGCTCCGGCGGCAGGCGCGAAGGGCGGTTACGCGGGACGGACCTGCCGGTGCCGTTGCCACAGGCGCCACATGAACGGCCCGAGCACGGCGAGCGCGGCGATGGCCAGGAGGCCCGCGGAAAGCAGGTCGGTGAAGAACACGGTCCAGTCGCCCTGGCTGATCGACAGCGCCCGGCGGAACTGCGCCTCGGCGAGCGGACCGAGGATCAGCCCGATCACGCAGGGCGCGATCGGCACGCCGAGCACGCGCATGCCGAAGCCGACCACGCCGATCAGGTAGAGCAGGATCAGATCGACCACGTTGTTGTTGAGGGTGTAGGTGCCGAGCGTCGCGAACACCAGGATGCCGGCATAGAGCTGCGGCCGCGGGATGCTGAGCACCCTCACCCACAGGCCGACCAGCGGCAGGTTCAGCAGCAGCAGCATGACGTTGCCGATGTAGAGACTCGCGATCAGGCCCCAGACCAGGGCCGGCTGGGCCGCGAACAGCAGCGGCCCCGGCTGCAGCCCGAACTGCTGGAATGCCGCGAGCAGGATGGCGGCGGTCGCCGAGGTCGGCAGCCCGAGCGCCAGCAGCGGCACCAGGACGCCGGCGGCCGCCGCGTTGTTGGCCGCCTCCGGCCCCGCCACGCCCTCGATGGCGCCGTGGCCGAACTCCTCCGGCCGTCGGGCGAGGCGCTTCTCCACCATGTAGGAGAGGAAGGTCGGGATCTCGGCGCCGCCGGCCGGCAGCGTGCCGAACGGGAAGCCGAGCGCGGTGCCGCGCAGCCACGCCTTCCACGAGCGCGCCCAGTCCTGCGCGCTCATCCAGATCGAGCCCTTCACCGCGGTGATCTCCTCGGACTCGTAGCGGTAGCGGCTGGCGACGTAGAGCGTCTCGCCGACCGCAAACAGGCCCACGACCACCACGATCACGTCGATGCCGTCGAGCAGCTCGGGAACGCCCAGCGTGAAGCGCGCCTGGCCGGACTGGGTGTCGATGCCGACCAGGCCGAGCGCGAGGCCGAACAGCAGGCTCGCGAGGCCGCGCGACAGCGAGCTGCCGAGCACCGCGGTGACGGTGGTGAAGGCCAGCACCATGAGCGCGAAATAGGCCGCCGGGCTGAAGCGCAGCGCGACCTGCACCATGAGCGGCGCGATGAAGGTGAGCGCCAGCGTGGCGATGGTGCCGGCGACGAACGAGCCGATCGCCGCGGTCGCGAGCGCCGGGCCGCCGCGCCCCTTGCGCGCCATCAGGTTGCCCTCGAGCGCGGTCACGATGGTGGCCGATTCACCCGGCGTGTTCAGCAGGATCGAGGTCGTCGAGCCGCCGTACATGGCGCCGTAATAGATGCCGGCGAACATGATGAAGGCGGCGGTCGGGTCGAGATTGAAGGTGACCGGCAGCAGCAGGGCGACGGTCAGCGCCGGGCCGATGCCGGGCAGCACGCCGACGGCGGTGCCCAGCGTGACGCCCACCATCGCCCAAAGCAGGTTGAAGGGCGTGAGCGCGACGGCGAAGCCATGCGTGAGCGAGACGAGGGTGTCCATCGCTCAAGGGCTCCTAGCCGACCAGCCCCGCCAGCACGCCGGCCGGCAGGACGAGCCCCAGCCCGCGCGTGAACGCGACATAGGTGATCGCGCACAGGAGCAGGCCGACCGCCGCGTTGAGCAGGATACGCCGGCTGCCCAGCGCGTAGGCGACCGCGACGAACAGCACCGCCGTGGCGATCACGAAGCCGGCGGGCTTCATCAGCAGCATCTGCAGGATGAGCCCGACGGTCACGATCAGCGGCGGCGGCAGATCGAGCTCGAAGCCGGCCGGCTGCGCCACCGTGCCGGCGCGCGCTTCGTGCAGGAGTGCTGTGCCGACCAGCAGCAGCCCGGCGGCGACCAGCCATGGGAAGAGCTTCGGGCCGATCGCCGCATAGCCGGGTCCGCTGCGCAGCATCGCCGTCTCCACGGCGATGAAGACGCCGAGCGCCAGGACGAACGCGGCGAGCACCGCCTCGCCCAGGCGCAGCCCGCGCATCGCGGCGGCGACCGGACGCGCTACTGCACCAGGCCGATGTCCTTCAGCACCGTCTCGATCTGCTGCGTGTCGGTCTGCAGGAACGCCGCGAACTCGTCCGGCGGCAGATAGAGGTCCAGCCAGGCGCGGTCCTTGAGGATGGTCTGCCAGGCCTCGCTCTTGGCCATCTTGCCGACCGTGTCGCCGAGCGCCTGCTTGTCGTCGTCCGAGATGTTCGGCGGCGCGAACACGGCGCGCCAGTTGGTGAGCTCGACGTCGATGCCCTGCTCCTTGATGGTCGGGATGTCGACGCCGTCCAGGCGCTCGGCGGAGGAGATGGCGAGCGGCCGCAGGTCGCCGGTCTCGATCTGGCCGGCGAACTCCTGGTAGCCGCTGACGCCGGCGGTGACGTGGCCGCCGAGAATCGAGGCCAGCGCCTCGCCGCCGCCGGAGAAGGGCACATAGTTGATGCCGCCCGGCTCGACGCCGACCTGCTTGGCGATCAGGCCGACCAGGATGTGGTCGGTGCCACCGGCCGAGCCACCACCCCACGACACCGACTGCGGATCCGCCTTGAACTTGGCGATCAGGTCGTCGAGGGTCTGGATGTCGGAGCTGGCCGGCACGACGATCGCCTCGTACTCACCGGTCAGCCGCGCGATCGGCGTCACCTGGTCGAGGGTGACCGGCGACTGGTTGGTCAGGATCGCCCCGAGCATGACCAGCCCGCCGACCATCAGCGCGTTGCCCTGGCCGCCCTTGCCGGAGACGAACTGCGCGAGGCCGATCGTGCCGCCGGCGCCCGGGATGTTGACGACCTGGATGCCGCTGGCGAGGCCTTCCTCCTGCAGCGCGCTCTGCATGCCCCGGCCGGTCTGGTCCCAGCCGCCGCCGGGCGCCGCCGGCACGACGATCTCGAGGCCCTGGATCTGCGCCGTCACCGGCGGCGCCGCGACCAACGAAGCAGCGAGCGATGCGCCGGCCGCCAGCAACAATCTATGCATCGTGAGCCTCCCTCTGGTCCTTGCGGCATTCCCTCGCGCGCGACGGCGCGTTGACGGAACCGCCGATCCTTCGGATCATAGCCGTCTGCGGCCGGCCGGCAAGGCAGAGTGAACCGAGCGGGGCGGCCGCCAGGTTGCCTCGGCGGCGGAAGCATGCGATCGCAACGCCGACGAGACGCCGCAGGCTGCAGGCCCGGTCACGAGCAGCCAGCTCGCGCCCCGTAAGCAGCGGGTCTGCGAAATCGACCAGCACCTGTCGCTCGGGAGTGATCGTGAGATTGGCGGCGGCGATGTCGCCGCGACCTTCGAGCAGCGCCGGCAGCAGCTGGTCGCGCGGCACCGGGATGATCACGACCTGGACCTTTGCCGCTTGCCGAGCCCTTCGTTGACGTGCTGCTCGAACGCCTGGATCAGGTCACCCATCTGGTCGAGATCGCCGGTCCAGGGCGCCTGGACGTGCTCGATGATCGCGGGATCGGACTGATCGGCCCGCGACGCCACGGGCGAAACGAAGACGGCAAGCACCAGCCAGACCGTCGATCGCAAGCGAACGAAGCCGCACATGCGAACCTCTGCGTGCCGTGTCTCAAGTCGGATGAAGACGCCCGGACAGAGCGTTCGCTGGCCCTTGTGTGGGTCTTCGACGAGCGCTCCGTCAAGTTGTGCTCAGATCATAACGGTCCCTGGTCTGACACGCCGGGGCTGAATTGTTGCGACTCTCCTTGACTCAAATCGAAAAGAAGTATGCCCGCGGCGGCAGCACCACCTGGCCCTCGGCGTCGACTTGGATCGGCACCGGCTCGAGGCCGCAGGTCAGGGTGGCGTGGAACGGCCGGCCGTCCTCGGCGCTGAACTCGGCGCCGTGGTTGGAGCAGCGCAGACGCCGGCCGTCGGCGCTCAGGATCTTCGGGCTGCGATAGGTGAGCGGCAGCCACTGATGCGGACAGAGGTTGCGGAACGCGCGGAGATCCGGGCCGCGGCGCAGCAACAGCAGGGAGTCGCGGCCGACCTCGACCTCGGTGACCTCGCCGTCTGGAAGCGCCGCGAGCGGTCCCAGCACCGTGCCGGATCGGCCCACGGTCAGGCGGCGTCGCTCTTCAGCACGCCGCGGCGGATCTGGTCCTCCTCGATACTCTCGAACAGGGCCTGGAAGTTGCCCTCGCCGAAGCCCTCGTCGCCCTTGCGCTGGATGAGTTCGAAAAAGATCGGGCCGATCACGGTTTTCGAGAAGATCTGCAGCAGCACCTTGGTGTAGCCGCCCTCGAGGACGCCCTCGCCGTCGATCAGGATGCCCAGGTCGCGCAGGCGGTCGAGCGGCTCGCCGTGCCGCGGCAGCCTTCCATCAACCTTCTCGTAGTAGACGTCGGGCGGCGGCGGCATGAACGCGACGCCACGCTCGCGCAGCATCTGCACGCTGGCGTAGATGTCGTGGCAGCCGCAGGCGACGTGCTGGATGCCCTCGCCCTTGTAGTCGCGCAGATACTCCTCGATCTGGCTTTTCTGGTCGGCACTCTCGTTGATCGGGATGCGGATGCGGCCGCAGGGACTGCACATCGCCTTCGAGGTCAGGCCCGTGAGCCTGCCCGCGATGTTGAAGTAGCGGATCGGCCGGAAGTTGAAGAGGCGGGCGTACCAGTCGGCCCACTTCTCCATGTTGCCGCGATAGACGTTGTGGGTCAGGTGGTCGACATAGAACAGCCCCGCTCCCTCGGGCCTGGGGTCGGGCTCGCCGGTCCAGCGGAAGTCGACGTCCCAGATCGAGCCCTTTTCGCCGTAACGGTCGACGAAGTAGAGCAGCGAGCCGCCGATCCCCTCGATCGCCGGGATGTTCAGCTCCATCGGGCCGACCCTGGTCGCGACCGGCCTGGCGCCGAGCGCCACCGCCCGCTCGAAGGCGTGCTTCGCGTCGACCACCCGAAACGCCATCGCGCAGGCGCAGGGCCCGTGCATCTCGGCGAAGCGCCGCGCGAAGCTGTCCGGCTCGGCATTGACCACGAAGTTGACGTCACCCTGACGGTAGAGGGTCACGTCCTTCGAGCGATGCCGGGCGATCGCCGTGAAGCCCAGGGTCTCGAACAGCCGGCAGAGCTTTTGCGGCTCGCTCGAGGCATACTCGACGAACTCGAAGCCGTCGGTGCCCATCGGGTTGTCGTCGCTGATCGTCGCGGGCGGTGCGTCGTGCGGATAGGGGCCCATGGCCAAGCCTCGCATGCGGGTGCGCTCGACATGCAGTGTACTCCCGTCGGTCCCGCCAGTTCCCCGCTTTTTGCATGACAAATCCGGCTCCGGATGCAATAATCGGTCATCGTACAGCTGATCGATGCAGGAAAATGGCGGCAATCGACCTCGACACCTTCGACCTCCGGTTGCTGGGCCTGCTCCAGGACGACGCCCGGCTGAGCCACGTCGCCCTTTCGGAGCGGGTCCACCTCTCGCCCTCGCAATGCGCCCGCCGGCTGCAGCGCCTCGAGCAGGCGGGTGTCGTGCGCGGCTACGGCGCCCGCCTCGACGAC
Source organism: Geminicoccaceae bacterium (assembly GCA_036274135.1). Classification (GTDB taxonomy): domain Bacteria; phylum Pseudomonadota; class Alphaproteobacteria; order Geminicoccales; family Geminicoccaceae; genus DASUGG01. Next base: position 1,654 of record DASUGG010000214.1, on the reverse strand, counting down.
CGCCTGGTGGGTCTCGGCGTCACCGCGCTGGTCAACGTCACCCTCGAGCGCCATGGCGAGAGCCCGGCCGCCACCGTGCACGCGACGCTGGAGGGCCTGCCCGAGGTGGTCGAGTGCCTGCTGATCACCGGCGATGCCGACTACCAGCTGCGCGTCGTGGTGCCCGATCTCGAGAGCTTCTCCGCCTTCATCATCAAGAAGCTGGTGCGCATCCCGGGCATCACCGGCATCCGCTCGAGCATCGTGCTGGAGCAGATCAAGCCTTTCCGCGGCCTGCCGCTGCCGGACGCTGCGTCCTGATCCGGCCGCGCGCCGGGGCGGTGGACAGACCGCCGGCGAGGCGGCTAGGCTGTCCGGACGAGCGGTAGGGGAGGAAACGGCATGGCGTGGCAGATCCGGGGCCAGTACATGGAGACCTGCAACTGCGCCTTCCTGTGCCCGTGCATCGTGTCCAACCTGACGGCGCGGCCCACCGAGGGCGGCTGCAAGGCGGTGATGGGCATGCTGATCGAGAAGGGCGAGAAGGACGGCGTGCGGCTGGACGGGCTCGGCTTCGCGGTGGTGCTGTCGAGCCCGGGGCCGATGGCGGACGGCGATCTGACGGTCGGACTGATCGTCGACGAGCGGGCGGACCAGCAGCAGACCGACGCGATCGCCGCGATCGGCAGCGGCGCCGTCGGCGGACCGATGGCCGTGCTGGCGCCGCTGGTCAGCCGGATGGCGGGCATCGAGAAGCGGCCGATCCGTTTCGCGGCGAACGGGCTGAAGATCACGTTCGAGGCCGGCGAGCTGGTGGACCAGGCCTGCGAGGGCGTCGCCAGCATGGCGGATCCCGCAGAGCCCATCTGTCTGGACCATACCTGCCATCCGGCCAACCCCCGGCTGGCGCTGGCCAAGGCGACCCGCAGCAGCTTCCAGGCCTTCGGGATCGACTGGCAGGACTCCAGCGGCACGCGCAACGGCCACTTCGCACCCTTCTCCTGGTCGGCCTGACCGGCGGTCGGCGACGCGGCGGCGATCCGCCGCGGGCTCTGCGTGACGCGTTGCCGCCCGGTATGGCCCCGATATATAGAGCGTAGGCGATGCCGCCCCGTCGCGGGGCGGGACGTGCGTCTCCAGCAGGCAGGCACAGGTCTCTGCCAAGCTGCGCGCCGGAGGAAGCTCTTGCCGCTGGATCTGCAGGCGCTGATGGCGCAGCGCCGGAGCGAGAAGTTCGAGCTGTTCGAGCGCTATCTGAACGGACCGCTGGTGCGTGTGCTGCGGGTGCTGGGCTACGACGCCGATTATGTGCGCGGCGAGGGCCCCTATCTGTTCGACGCCGCGGGCAACCGCTATCTCGACCTGCTGAGCGGCTTCGGCGTGTTCGCCTGCGGCCGCAATCATCCGACCATCGTCGCCGCCCTCGACCAGGTGCTGCGCGGCCAGATGGCGGGTCTGGCCCAGCTGGACGTCTCGCTGCTCGCGGGGCTGCTGGCCGAGCGGCTGCTCGGCTACATGCCCTGGCTCGACAAGCTGGTGTTCTGCAACTCCGGCGCCGAGGCGGTCGAGACGGCCATCAAGTTCAGCCGCGCCGCCACCGGCCGCAGCCGCATCGTGCATTGCGAGCACGGCTTTCACGGCCTGACTTACGGCGCCCTGTCGGCCTGCGGCGACG
>DASUGG010000213.1:0-40317 GCA_036274135.1 Geminicoccaceae bacterium | reverse complement strand
GCCTCGAGCGCGCGCTCCAGCAGGCGATGATGACATGACGCCTCTGCTCGAACGGATCGCCGCAGATCCCAATCTGCTGGCCGCCTCGGTCTTCGTGGTCTGCCTCGCCGGCGCCGGCATCTTCGCCGCCGTCTGGGGGGCCCTTTTCGGCCAGGAAGAGCGCCGCCTGCGCCGACGCCTCGAGCGGCTGCACGTACCCCACACCGCAGGCGCCGAGCAATCCGGCGGCCCGGTCGAGAGCCTCCGCCGCAACCGCAGCGACAGCTCGATCGCCAGCTTCGATCGGCTGATCAAGCGGTTCGTCCCCAATATCGGGCTTCTGCGGCAGCGCCTCGCGCGCAGCGGCTGGCCCCTCAAGGTAGGCGACTATCTGCTGATCTGCCTGGCGCTCGCCGCCGTCACCATGCTCGGCATGTGGCTCGTCCTCGACCTTTCCTTGCTGATCGATGCGCTCGTCGCGGTGGTGTTCGGCATCGGCCTGCCTCACTTCGCGCTGCAGCAACAGATCGGCCGTCGTCAAAAGAAGTTCATAAGCCTGATGCCGGAGGCGCTCGACCTGATCGTGCGCGGCATCCGCTCCGGCCTGCCGGCCTCCGAGGCGCTCAAGACGATCGGCGACGAGATCGACGCCCCCGTCGGCCCCGAGTTTCGCCAGGTGACCGATCAGATGCGGATCGGCGTGGCGCTGGACGAGGCGATGTGGACCGCGGCGCGAAGGCTCGGGATCGCCGAGTTCAACTTCCTGGTGATCAGCCTGTCGATCCAGCAGGAGACCGGCGGCAATCTCGCCGAAATCCTCGAGAAGCTCTCCGACATGGTCCGGCGCCGCGAGCAGATGCGCCTCAAGGTCAAGGCCATGTCCTCGGAAGCGCGGGCCTCGGCGATGATCATCGGCGCCCTGCCGTTCATCATGTGCGGCGTCATCTCCTTCGTGAATCCCGGCTACATGAACGTCCTGTTCACCGACCCCCGCGGTTGGATGATGATCGGCGTCGGGCTGACGAGCCTGCTGATCGGCCTGGCGGTCATGGCGAAGATGATCAGGTTCGACATATGAACGAGCTCGACAAGTTCCTGCCGTTCGGCCTGACCGGCGACAGTCTGCTGCTGACGCTGATGTCGGCCGTGGCGTTCATGACGGTGCTTGCCGTCTGGTACGCCCTGATCGAGCGGCATCCGATGGAGCGCCGGGCGCGCGTGCTCGCCGACCGGCGCGCCGAACTGCGCACGAGCATGCTCAAGGATCGCAGTCAGAGCCGGCGCCAGCAGGAACGCCTCAGCGCCATGCGGCGCGTCGTCGCCTTGTTCAAGCTGGTGCGCAGTCAGCAGAGCAGCAAGCTGAGCGAGCGACTGGCGCACGCCGGGCTGCGCTCCCGCGACGCAGTGACGGTGTTCCTGTTCTTCAAGGTCGTGACGCCGCTCCTGTTGGGCGCAGCGGTGTTCTTCCTGGTCTGCGTGCTCGACATCGGCGGGCTCTCGCCGGCGGGGCAATGGTGCGCGGTTCTGGGCGGCGCCGTGCTCGGCTTCTTCGCGCCAGAACTCTACGTCTCCAATCTCACCTCGAAGCGCCAGCTCTCGCTGTCGAGAGGGCTGCCGGACGCACTCGATCTGTTGGTGATCTGCGCCGAATCCGGCCTTGCGCTCGATGTCGCCCTGGAACGCGTGGCCAACGAGATCGGCGCCGCGAACCCGGAACTGGCCGAGGAGGTCGAGCTCACGTCGATCGAGCTGGGCTTCCTGCCGGAGCGGCGGCAGGCTTTGCTCAATCTCGGTCGCCGCACCAACCTTCCGGCCATTCGCGGCGTCGTCAACACCCTGTTGCAGACCGAGAAATACGGTACGCCGCTGTCGCAGTCGCTGCGCGTCCTGGCCAACGAGTTTCGCGAGCAGCGCCTGCTGCGGGCCGAGGAGAAGGCGGCCCGCCTGCCCGCAACCTTGACCGTGCCGATGATCGTGTTCATCCTGCCCGTGCTGTTCATCGTGCTGATCGGGCCCGCGATCATCAGCGTGATGGACAACCTCCTGTCATGATCACCGTCACCGCCGCCAGAGGCCAGATCCGGCCTGTTGCGGCCTCGCCAGGCCCCCTGCCCGTACCGCGCAGCGCGGTGCCGCCCGCCCTCGAGCGGCGGCAGCGCCACGGTGCGCCGGGTGATAGGGTCTAGAGTGGCAGGGCACGACAATGCTGGCCGCGCGCGCTCAGCGTCTCGCAAAGCGACTGGGCCTTTTCGGCGCTCGCCAGAGGCCCGGCGAGGAGCGGCTGCGGTCCCTCCTGTACACCGGCGAGACGGCTGAGACCACCAAGCACGTCACCGTACTGGCTGCGCAGCTGGCGCCATGCCGCCGCCGCCTGCGCGCTGCTGCCGAATTCGCCGAGATTGACGAACCAGCGTCCGGTCGGCGACACGCCGAGCTCGACCCCCGCGCCCTCCAAGGCGACCGCGACGACCCGCCGGTTGGCCTCGGCATCGCTGGCGCGATCGGCCATCTGCGGACCCTGGACGCCGAGCGCCGCCGCGCGTTGCCGCCCGTCCTCGACCGCGGCCAGCGCCGCGAAATAGGCGACATTGTTCTCGACCGCCTGCTCGTCCAGATCGATCCGGCTGATCCGCTCCGCCTCCGCGAGATTGCCGGCGAGGCCATAGGCCAGAGCGAGGTTCTGCCGGTTGCGTGCGGTGGCGCCCGGCTCGTCGACCACGGCCCTCAGGATCTCGAGCGATTCCTCGTGCTTCCCGGCGAGGGCGAGCGACAGACCGTAATTGTTGCGCAGGAGCATGCTGTCGGGAGCGACCTCGAGACCTTCGCGGTAGGCGGCCTGCGCGGCTTCGTACTGGCCGTTCATGTCGTAGGCGACGCCGAGCCCGTTATACGCCTGCACGTCGTTGGGATCCGCGGCGAGCGCTGCTTTGTAATGCAGGATCGCGGTGTCCGGCCGGTTCAGCGCGAGGAGGACCCGGGCATAGCCGCGGTGCGCCGCGATGTTCCCGGAGTCGCGCTTGAGCACGAGCTGGAAGGCCTTGGCGGCCTCGTCGTAGGCCTTCAGCTCGATCAGCGTGTCGCCGAGCAGGAGATAGGCCTCCGGCCGACCCTGCTCCAGCGCGATCGCCTGCTGGTACGCGCTCACCGCAGCGGCCGGATCGCCCGCGGCGCGCGTCGAGCGGGCCAGCCGCAGCAGCGTGCCGTAGCGGCTGTCCTCGCCTTCGGCCGCCGCCAGCGTCGGATTGAGGCGCGGCTGGATCGGCGTGCGGGCGGAATTCGGAGCACAGGCAGCGAGCGCAAGCAGCGCGCCGAGCGCGACCGCCGCCGTCGGCCAGCCCCTCCAAGACATGACGAGCATCGGAAGTCCTCCAACTCAACCAGTGAGCACCCGCATGCTGGAAGAGTAACCTTACGGAAGGGTAAAGACCGATGAGCTTCGTGAATCCGGCTCAACCGCCTGCCGCCGAAGCTTCGCGCCCGGCCCGCAGGGGAATTGTCGGCGACGGCGGCAATACGATCATCGAGTTCGCCTTCCTCGCGCCGATCTTCCTGGGCATCACGCTCTCGATCCTCGAGTTCTCGGGAATCATGTTCGTGCAGACCCTGCTCGAGGGCGGCGCCCGCGAGGCCTCGCGCTACGGCCTGACCGGGCAACAGCCCGACGGCATCAGCCGGGACGGCATGATCCTTCAGATCGTGAGCGAGAACAGCTTCGGCATCATCGACGTGGACGAGCTCGCGATGGAGACGCTGGTCTACGATAACTTCGACGACGTGGGCCAGCCCGAGCCTTTCACCGATGAGAACGGCAACGACGCTTACGACGAAGGCGAGCCCTACACCGATGTCAACGGCAACGGCAGCTGGGACGACGACATGGGCGCTGCCGGCTTGGGCGGGCCGGGCGACGTGGTGGTCTACGAGATGAGCTACGACTGGCCGATCATCATTCCGCTGTTCCGGCCGTTCTTCGGCGACTACGTGACGCTCCGGGCGAACATCGCCGTTCGCAACGAGCCGTACGAGTGAGCAGCGATCGATGGGAGCATTCGAGATGGTTCTGCTCTCCGGGTGGCACCCTGTGCCTCACCGCCTCTCCGTTCTCATGGAGGGCGGGCGATTCAACGTTCTTCGGCTTCTGCGGTCGAGCGGTGCGTGCGCGCGGATCGGCGCTGCCGGCAACGTCGCGGTCGAGTTCGCGCTCACCTTGCCGGTGCTGATGCTGCTGATGCTCGGCAGCGCCGAGATGGCACGCTTCGTGATCCTGCATCAGAAGGTCGATCGGGTCGCCGTGACGACGTCGGATCTCGTCGCCCGTGCCGAGACCATCAAGGAGTCGGACCTCGAGGACATCTTCGACGCCGCCGACCTGGTGGCGCAGCCGTTCGATCTCGCTTCCCTCGGCGTCGTCATCGTCTCGGCGGTCACCAACGACGACGGCAGCGGCCCCACTATCGCCTGGCAGCGCACCGGTGCCGGAACCGCATCGCATACGAGCCAGATCGGGACGGAGGGCGGTTCGGCCAACCTGTCTGCGGACTTCGAGGTGCGCGAGGGCGAGACCGCGATCATCGCCGAGGTCTTCTACGATTTCGAGCCGTTCTTGAGCGAGCTGATCGTCGAGCCCCAGACGCTCTATCGGCGCGCCCACCATCGCCCGCGCCTCGGCACGCTGGAGCAGATCGACGCAGGCTGACGTCGCGAACGGGCTCAGAGTTCGGTGATCTTGCCCAGCATCGCGTAGCGCGCGGCGCCGGTCACCGACGGCATGTTGCCGGGCCGCCGGTCGATCCGTTCGGACGCCAGAATCGCGAAGGCGATCGCCTCCTTGGCGTCGACCGGCAGACCGTACGCGTCGCTGCGCCGCACCGGTATCGGCGCGAAGCGCTCCGCGAGTCGGCTCATGAGCGCCGGATTGCGGGCACCGCCGCCGCTCACGACGACCGCCGTCACCGGCACTTTCGCCGCCACGTGCTGACGATAGGCGGTCTCGACGCCGTAGGCGGTGAGCTCCGCTGCGGTGGCCAGCAGATCGCACCACGCCTGCTCGCCGTCGGGCCGCGCGCGATCGAGCAGGCTGTTGACGAACGTCGCGCCGAACTGCTCGCGACCGGCCGATTTCGGCGGTGGCTGGTGAAAGAAAGGATGCTGCTCGAGTTCCCGCAGGAGCGGTAGCGGACGGCCGCGAGAAGCAAGACGACCGTCGATGTCCATCGACTGCGTGCCGCCGCTATAGGCCTGCACAAGCTGATCCAGGACCATGTTGCCCGGACCGCAGTCCATGCCTAGCACCTGATCGGGGCCGCCGCCCGCGGGCAGCGCCGTGAAATTGGCGATGCCGCCGACATTGAGAGCGAGGATCGCCTCGCCGCGGCTGCCCAGGAGCCGCCAGTCGACGTAAGGCACCAGGGGTGCGCCCGCCCCTCCGGCGACGATGTCGTTGGCGCGGAAATCGTGCACCACCGGACAGCCGAAGCGCCCCGCCAGGAGCGCGGGCTCGCCGAGCTGCAGGGTGGTCACGCCATGCTCGTGGTACACTGTCTGACCGTGGCTGCCGATCAGGTGCAGTGCGACCGGATGGCGCGCCAGCACATCCGCCAGGGCGTCGGCGAAGTAGTGGCCGAGCGCCATGTTGGCGCGGGCGATCGCACCGACCTCCGCCAGCCGCTCCGCCGCAAGCGACTGCCGCAGGTCTGCCGGCATCGGCACGGTCTCGAACGCCAGCAACTCGAAGGCAAGCGGCGCCGAGGTGATCCGGCACAGCGCGACGTCGAGCCCGTCCATCGACGTTCCGGTCATCAGGCCGGCCACGTTTCGGACCGGCAGAGCCGCGACCTCCGCTGCACTGATCGTGCGGCCGCGCCGCGCGGCGCCCATGCCTGGCCGCCGCCTGCCGGACCTGTTGCCCTCTGGAGCCGCAGCGCGGCGCGGCGGCGGCGCCAAGCTGCTACTCCGCAGGCTGGATGGCAGGGCCTGCGGCCGGACTTGCGGTTCGCGGCAGCGCCATGCCGATCGCCATGACAATTGCGGCGCAGGCGATCAGAGCCCAGAAGACGCCGTCGAACGAGCCGCTGCTGCCATAGATGAGCGCGACCAGCGGCACGCCGACCGACGACAGCCCGAGCGCCAGCACGAACTTCATGCCGTACATCGTGGCGCGCCAGGCGGCCGGCGTGTAGCGCGCGATCAGGCAGTTCTCGACCGTGGCCGTCCCGTTCTGCAAGGCCACGGCGAGGCTCACCACGACGACCAGCCAGACACTGTGCGTCACCAGCGCCACCGCCAGGACGAGCACCTGAGCGGCGTAGCCGAGAGGATAGGTCCAGCGCTCGTCGTAACGGTCGGCGAGAAGGCCGCCGACATACTGGCCGAGGGCGGAGAAGGCATAGACGATGGAGACCAGCGTGCCTGCGGCCAACGCGCCGCTGCCGATGACGTCGCCGAGCCGCGCCTGGAAGAGCTTGGGCATGGCCACCGACGTCATCTGGAATATAAGGCCCGTGAACAGAATCGCACCCAGCAGCATGAACAGCCCGCGGCGCGCCTCGTCGGCGCTCGCCCTGCGTTTGTCCTGACGGTAGCTGCGCCGCTCCATCGTGACCTTGCCGGCGATCAGCCGCAGCGTGAACCAGGCGCCGGTGAGAAGGCAGAGGCCGCCGGGGATGATGAAGGCGGCGCGCCAACTGATCATATCGGCCAGGAAGCCTGCGATCAGGGCCGCTCCGGAGATGCCTGCCGCACCATAGATGCCGTTGATGCCGAGGGTCCGCCCAGGGCGGTCGTCGGCGCCGACCAGCCAAGCGATCGCCACGGGATGGTAGATCGAGGCGAACAGGCCGATCAGCGTGAGCCCCAGCGCCAACGTCCAGGGCCCCAGCGCCAGTCCGGTCAGGACCGAGGCGCTACCGGTGCCCAGGAAGAAGAGCACCATGAGGCGCGCGCTGCTCCAGCGGTCGGCGAGCCAGCCGGCCGGTAGAGCGCCGATGCCGAACAGGAAATAGCCCGCAACGCCGAGCGGCAGGAGTTCGGCATAGCCCAGCCCCCAAGTGCCTTCCAGCGCCAGCACCACGGTCGGGTACAGGAGCATGAAGAGGTGGGCATAGGTGTGGCCGACGTTGACGAACGCCACCGTCGGCCGAACAGATACGATCACGTCGGTTTGTCCGAGCTGGAGAGCGCACGAGAGCACTCTATACGCTCGCCCGAGTGCTGAGAAAAGCGCGGCGCCGGCGCAGCAGGATGTCGATTTTGCGGATGCTCGCCGGCACTCAGCGCGGCGCAGCGAGCGCCCATCGCCTTGAGCTGTCAGCCCCGACCTACTCGCCAAGCCGCGCGCGACGGTGGGCGGTAGAACAGGAATGGCCCGAACATGCCAATCGGCAGGAGATCATGCGCCCATGCCGGGCTGACGTCGATACGATGCGCTGCAGTGGCTCCTCCGGTCGGGTCGACCAGAGTGCCGTGCAGCGCCCGCCGGGCGATCCGACGGCAGATCGCGCGGCGCAGTGTGTCCTCAGGGCTTGATGGCTCGATGACGAACCTTGGTTGCGACCCGGTTTCGGAGAGGCCGGGATACCCCTCCGGCTGGTCGTCGCGCGCTTGCCTTGCAAGCACCGCGGCAAGCGCCTCGATCACGCGGACATCCTGGTCCCGGGCAAGATCGAGCAGCGTGTTGGCCAGGCGTTCGACCAGGTCGGGGCTGATCTTCACCGCTACCGCGCGCTCACGCAGCATCGAAATCGACCTTCTTCTGCGGCTCGCGGCGTGTCTCGACCGGGGGCCGCGACCAGTCTGGCGGCGTGCCACCCGATGGCGTCGGAGGCTGGTAGGTAAGCCGCGTCTCAAGGCGCAGGAGGTGGTCGGTCAGGCGCTGCTCGACATCCTTGAGGTCGGTCACCGTGGCGTAGAAGCGCGCGGTTTCGAGCTTGGACTGGGCGAGGTTGTCCAGGACCATGTTCAGGTTTCCCTGGATCTCGCGGTAGATCCTGAGCAGCGCGCGCTCAGCCTCGCGACGGCCATGATGGATCAACCAAAACATGCAACCGAGCACCGGCACCTCGACCGCCGTCGTCCACCACATCCAGCTGATGCTCCATTCCTCGCCCACCTGATTTCCTCCCGATCATGAAGTGCGGCTCGATCTCGAGGGCATCTCGCGCGCGAGCGACGCGGCGAGGCGCCCTGGATCAGGGATCGAAGTCGATGGTTGCCCTGTGAAGCGATCGCCCCGGGCGCCAATCGAAGCGCTTGCCCGGTCCCGCCCTGGGCAGTCGGACCGGTTCGGCGAGCAGGCACCCGCTCACCGCGTCGAGACCATCGTCGCGGCAACGGCGTCTCGGACGCCACTCGCGCATCTCCTCGATGAAGGGCGAGGCCCAGACGGCCGCATGCGCGCGAAGCGCGGCGGCCGCCAGCAGCGGGTCGAACGCTTGCAGAATCCGCTGCTCCTTGCTGCTCCTCGAGACGTGCTCGAGCACGGCGCAGGCGGCGCCAAGGGTCCGAAGCTCGCGACGAAGCAAGGCCGGCAGGAACCGGCCCAGGCCGTTCGTCTCGATGGTGATCGATGGCAGATACAGCTCTCTGACGAAGGCGGCGACCTCGCGGCACAGCTGGGTGGCCTCGTCGACCTCGTGCCGTCGCGCGGGGTCGTGCGTGAGGTAGCGAATGTCGTGCAGCCAATAGCCGCCGGCCTCGTCGACGAACACCGCGGCCACGACGCTCGCGTCGCCCCCGTCGGGCGCGCCATAGGCCGGATCCCACCAGCAACTCGCCGAGACCAGGCGCCGGCCGGACAGCGAAAGAATGCTCTCGCCGTTGGCCTCCCGCAACTCGAGCGGGGCGTCGTAGCGCACGAGGAGAGCCGGATCCAGCCGGATATCCTCGACGCTCCTTGGCCGAAGCAACATCTGGCTTTCGAACTTGGCGGGCCCGCTCCGCCGCCGGATCTCGGCGACCCCCTCGGGCGTGAACCGCTCCGGCCAACGACTTGCGCCGCGCGCATCGAGCAGGGGAAGGCAAAGCCGCTGGAACCCCGACAGGAAGGGCGGCTCCTCTTCCTCGCTGCTCTCCTCCGCATAGATCGAGTCGTAGCTGTGCGGCGTGCCGACATAGAGTTGAAGACCGTCGGGCACGAGCACGTAGCTGATCTCCTGCAGGCGTGATCGCAGCTCCTCGCGTCGCGGCGCCGTCGCGCAGGTATTCGGCACCTCAACGTCGTCGCAGATCACCACGTCGGCGCGCGAGCCGGTGATGTTCGCGCCGATGCCGCGCGCGAGGAGTGACGGGTCTCTTCGGGTCAACCGCCGTCGCACCGTGAACTGATCCGAGGCCCACTGCTCTGCCCGCTTTGGCCGCAGCCCACGGGTCAGTGGATGCCGCTCGATGATCCGCTTGACGTTGCGGACCATCTTGCGCGCCAGATCGTGTTCAGCTGCGAGGACCATTATCCTGAGGTCCGGATCGTTCAGCAGCAGCCAGGCACAGAAGATGCCGACCAGCGTGGACTTGCCGGCGCTGCGGAAAACCAGGAGCACAAGGCGGCGGTCGCCCTGCCGCCAGCGCCGTTCCAGCCATTCGGCAATCTCGACGTGCAGGGGCGGGGTCGTCTGGCCCTGGTAGTGGTTCCAGAGCCAGACGAACTGACGGAAACCGATCTGCGGACCCTCGGGCTGAACTTCCCGATCGGTTTCCTCGCCCACTGGCGGGCTAGAGCGGCGCACCGATCAAAAACAGGCTCAGCGTACGCGGCGACCCGACCATGCGGTTCTCCACGTAGATCCTGCCGTCGGTGTGCGCCGAGAACGTGAACACGCCCGACTCGCCGGTCGTCCCCGTCAGCGCCGTTGCCGCCGTCACCTTGACCGTCGGAGGGTCGTTGTCGGCCCGGGCAAGCAGTTCGGTGTAGGCGAGGCCATCCGCACGATAGGTGAACATGGCAGCACTCGGATCGCCGAGCGCCGCATGGCCGAAGACATGGACCATACCAACGGTCGAGTCCGGCGCGAAGGAGGCGGCGGTATCCTGGGCGAGCTCGAGCGTCACGAGCCGCGTGAGGGCGCCGTTGACCGCTCCCCGCCGCAACTCGACGCCGGAAATCGCGACCGGCTCATCGCTGATGCCGGGGAAATGCCGCAGCTCCGCATTGCTGCCGACCAGGTCGATCTGATCGGCTGGCATCGGGTTCTGGGCGGAGAGCACGCGAGTGTAGTCGTCGGCTCGCAGCCAGGCGAAGGTCGCCGCAGGCGTGGCCGCTGCAATGCTGTCGACCGTCGCGGTGCCGGAGCGACCGACCACCCTGATGAGGTCGTCGGTCTGGATGAGGGGCCGATTCCCAGCCCGCGCCAATGCGATCTCGGCGCTTTCAGTCGTCTGGCTGATCACACTGTGCACGACGCCCGCGCGGCCTGCCTTGAGGGCCGTCCAAAGATCATCGACGTCATCGGAGTCAGCGCCGAGAACGATCAGATCTCCGGGCTCCAGCAGGTCGAGGTTGCTTCCCCCGCTCAGCTGGACCGACGAGACCTCGGTGACGTCGGCCCAGGTATTCTCGACGATCAAACCCGGGGCGAGGTCCGTCTCGCCGGAGGCGAGCAACTCCAAGCCGACCCCGCTGCGCTTGCCGGTGGCGTCGATGCAGCAGCCGCGTACCGCCACGGCGTGGCGCGGCCCGATCCTGACATCGGCCTCGAGATTGCCCGCCAGCTCCAGATTGGAGATCTCGACGACGCGCCGGCCGCTTGCCGGAGCGACAAGATCGATCGCCCTGCCGCAAGACGAGGCCGTCCCTCCGGCAAGCGTTGCCCGGGCGAACAGCGAACCGGCGTCCGCGCGCATCCCAGAGCTGCAGCCGTGAAACGTCGTGCGCGCCACATGTATCGAGCCCACACCGCCGGCACGCACCTCCGATCCGTTGCGGCAGAACAGAAAGCGGCAATCGACGATGGCGCCAACCGGACCTTCGATCGCCAGACCCGTATGGCAGGCCGCGACCTCAACCCCATGCAGCATAGCATCGCGCGCGCCGGCGGCGATCTGAACGCCATCAAGGGCCACGCCGGCAAGATTCACGTCCTCGGCCCCCTGTGGCCAGGCACCGGCTCCGGGACCGATCAGCCGGAGGCCCGAAAGGCGAGGCGCGTCGCCGGTGAGCTGCAAGCCGAAGCCGCTGGCGACCGCCACCTTGAGCACGCTGCCGGGGCCATCGCCGATCAGCCGCACGCCGTCGAGCACGAGGGCGCTGCCGAGGAGATAGGGATTGGGGCCGGCCGGAACGTAGACCACGCCAGAGCGTGCCTGTGCCGCCGCGAGGGCCGATTGGAACGCGGCGCCATCATCGGACACACCGTCGCCGAGCGCACCGAAATCCCGGACGTTCACCACGAACGCCAGATGCTCGCCGAGCGCACGCGCCGTCGTCGCACCGGCTGGCGTGACCAACTGGCCACTGGCGTCGCCACCGATCGGTAACTCGCTCTGGCCGAATATCATCGGCTGGCCGGAGCTGTCGAAGCCGAGCAGCCTGTTGGCCCGTTGCGCCGCGGGCGGCAGGCAGAAGTCGAGATCGCCCTCGAACGGCCGAGCCCTGAGCGCACGATTGTGCTCTTCCCGGTTCTCCTGGATGAGCAGCATGACGCGATCGAGTTCGGCGTTGATCGCTGCTGCCCGGAACGGGCCGCCGTCGACGAACTCGGTCTCGCGAATGCTTTCAGTGCGACGCAGCAGGGTTACGGTCGCGCCGGCGGCCGGCGGCTGGAGGAACGTGATCTTGGCTGTCGGCTCGCCGAGACCGGCGATCGCGAACCCCGTCGCCGGCTGATCGTCGACGAAGGCCAGCAAGTCATCGCTCGCCAGAATCGGGAACGGCAGGTCGAAGCTGATTCGAACGCCATCGCCAGCATAGCGGATTCGCGGCTGGGGATCGCGGGTGAAGGTGTCGGACATGGGCTCCTAGCCTCGTTGCTGGATTCGCGGCGTGCCGGACGACCGTCTAGAGCAGCGACGAACGGCCGGAGCCGCCGAACACGCCGCCGGCGACATCGCCCGCGAGGTCGAGCAGGCTGTTGCGTCGCGTCCTGTTGGCGTTCCGCCGCAGCTCGCTGATCTGCCGGCGCACCGAGCCGGCGGCGGCCTGGTCGGCCCTGTCGGCTTCCTCCACGAGCCCGCGCAGAACGGCATCGGAAGATCCGCCGCTGGTCGCCACGCCGGCGGCGCCCGCACGCGCCCGCTCGGCAGCGAGGCGCCGTCGCAGTTCCTCCCGTCGCCTGCGGCTCTCCTCACGGTTACGGGCCTGGATCTCCTCGATTCTGCGGTCGCGCTCCTGGCGCGCATCGCGGGTCCGGCCACTGGCAGCCTGCTGGGACAGCGCGAGGCTGAGGCCGGTCGTGGCAAGGCTGCTGAGAGCACCCATCAGCTGTTCACCTTCACTTCCGTGGTTGCTGAGAGCAATGTGCAGGGCAACGGTGCGGCCTGCTCGATCCGCCAGGGCGGTTGCGCCGCGCCGCGTCGCCATCCGAGCGCACGCACCGAGCGGTCGCCCGTGAATGGAGCGGGGCTGCGGTCCGTCGGACCTTCGCCTACCGCGTGCAGCGGCAAGTCCCGCAAGCCCCCGCCGGTGTCGATGCAAAGGTTTTGCGTCGCCAGCAGCCGCAGCGTGATCCGGACCGGCCGATAGGGCGGATCCTGCCCGCCGGCGCCGCCGGCCGTCAGCACAGCCGGCATGGGCTCGATGATGTGCGTGTAGGGCAGGCCAGCGACGACCGTACGCGCCGGTGCGCCAAGCATGATCGCGCCGCCGGTGACGGTCGCCGGCTCCACGACCTGCTCGTCCGCGACGACCGCAACCTGCTGGCCTTCGAGATGATCCAAGCCCTCCCAGACGAGGCCGGGCTGCGGGCTGCTGAAGCGACGGCCCGAGTCGACGAGCAGGGTGTCGTCGAATCGCTCGATGAACACGCCGTTGGCCCGTGCGACCAGCAGCATCGCCTGTCCGTCCAGCATCGCTACCGACAACACCCGGCCGTCGGTCTCCTGCAGGCTCCAAGCAACGACGTCCGCATTGCGGTAGATTGCGATGGCCGCGAGCGAGCCGTCCGCCATCGCGATCAGGAAGAGGCGGCGGCCCTGATCGAAGGCCTGATCCGCCGGATCCATCACCAGATGCCTGGCAAGGAGCGCCAGATCTGTGGCCTGGTAGGCGTCCTCGACGCTGGTGAACAGAAACTCACGGATCTCGCGGCCATTCCGTGCGACGAACATGGTCGCACCGTCGACATCGACCGGCGGCACCTGGCGGTGGCGCGGCGACCCGATCCTACTCTGTTGCTCGACCTGAATATTGATGGGCGTGAGGGGGTCGCCCGACACCACCCACTCACCGACGCTCGTGAACACCTGCAGGCTTCGACCCGACACGAGCGCCCGGATGGCCGGGTCGTCGTTGGCGGCCAGGCGGAATACGATCGCCTCGTCATCGAGACCCTCGCCCGTGTCGAAATCGAAGAACCGGCCCGATCTCGAGAACCAGAGAGCGTTGGGCAGATCTCGGGAGCCGCCGATCACGAACCTGTTCTGGTGGAAGCTGAGCGCTACAGGCCAGCCACGCGCTTCGCTGAATGCAAGTTCTTCCCAATTCTTGGTGGGACCGGTGCTGGTGAGGGTCTGGATCACCAAGGCGTCCGCCTCGGTCGTGGACTGGATGTTGGTCAGCTCGACCTGCTTACCCTCGATGCGCAGGCGTACGCCGAGATGCTGGCCGACGAAGTGCGGCGCCGAGGTGGTCAAGGTGATCGCGCCGCTCGTCGCCGATGCCTGGATCTCCACGTCGGTGTCGGCAAAGCGCGCGAACGGAGCGCAGAGCGCGCCATCGGTCTTCTCTTCGAAACGCCACTCCTCGATGCTCCATGCGGCATCGCCCTCATGGCTCAACCGCTGCGGCGGAATGTCTGGATGAATGATGAGGAGATCATCCTTCTGCTGCGCCCAGACGATTTGCGACAGCTGTGCCCCCGACCAGGGAGCGGCGACCATCGCTCGCCAGATCCCGTCGCGATAGATGTCGATCCGGAACTCGGTGAACACGAGCAGGAAAGCTTGAGAGGGGCCGGTCTCCAACGCCACGAGCCGGCCCTCGCCCGGAGCGGTGGCGACATAGGCCATGCCGGGGCGGCGCCGGGCGCCTCCGGTTGTATCGACCACGACGTTGCGCAGCCTGGCCGCACCGTTCTCGTACGACTTGAGATCGGTCCGTCCGAGCAGCCGCGGGTCAAGCTCACCGGCGGTGAAGTTCGTCTGCGCCAGGAAAGCCCGGGTCATGCGAAGCGCGCCCGGATCAGGGTGAAGTCCTCGACCCGCGGCGGCGTATCCTGCTGGCTGTCGACCAGCTTCGCGAGCTTGAGCTCGGCATCGGCGAGACGGGACAGGCGCTCGGCGCGGCTGGAGTTCTCGGTCAGGGGAAGGCAGAACTCGGCTGCGAGTCGGGCCACCAGCGCCGCGCTGAAATAGGGCGGGAAGTCGCCCTCGCTCGGACGAAAGATATAGGTGAGCGCGGGGGCTTCGGCATCCGTGTGGAGCTGCCGCCCGACGATCTGGAAGACCAGGCCGCTACCACGCCCTCCGTCGCCCGCAGACAGGGCTTTCAGGTAGTCGTTCGGTAGCTGGTAGGCGTAGGCGAAGGTCGTGGTCGGGACCGTGGCCAGGCGCGCCAGGGCGGCCTGACGCGTTGCGAACGACCATGGATGGGTCGAGAGCAGCGCATCGCGCGCCAACGGGTAAAGCCGCGATGCGACGCGTGCCTCGGCGCTGCCGTCGTCGAACGAGCTGATGTCTTCGGCGCCGAGCTTGACGAGGGCACTAGAGCACAGCTCGATACTGCTGAGAGCCATGACTGACGGTCCTTCACGCTGAATACAGACGGGAGAAGCCGAGCCGCGCCGCCTTAGATCGTCCAACCGATGCGCGGCCCAAGCCAGCTCACGAGGCGTTCGCGATCGATGGCGAGTGATGCGATCACGCAGGCACCGCTCTGATAGCCGACGAGCAACGGATGGTCGGGCACCGCATAGACCGTGACGCGCTCGGGCATCACCGGCAGGGCAGGCCGCGAACCGGACTGCCACAGCTGGACGAACGGCTCGAGCAATGCGTGCTCGAAAGGATAGCGTCGGACCTCGCTCGGAAGCAGATGCTCGAACAACGTCAAGGCAATGCCGGGACAGACCGCTTTTGCCCCCACCGGCTCAGCTGCGAGCCGAGCCGCCGGCGTCGATGTGATGAAGATCGTTAAGACAATGGCGAGCAGTCTGGGCATGGCCGTCTCCGAGGAATGTGGCCGACGCGTGGCCATAGGGGCCAGCGGATGCCGCGAAAGGAGGGCCAGGCCGGGCGAGCCGCTGATCGTCGCTCGCCCGGACACTGGTAAGGGCTTCCGCGCTGTCGCGCGTCGGGTGGGGATGCGGAGGATCTAGTCGGTATTCACCGAACCGAAGTCGGCGATGTTGGCGACATCGACGACCGTGCCGCTGTTCGACTTCACGATGAACATGCCGCTTTGCACCGTGCCGCTGGTGTTGGTGTTGGCCATGATGAAGTCACCGGCACGCAGCATTGTTGCCGCGCCGTTGAAATAGCCAGTGGTATCGACCTCCAGCGCGAGGTCGGACGTCTTGTAGTGCCACAAGGTGAAGCCGTTGGCGTAGGCGAGGGCACTCAGGTTCTTGGACGAGTAGGCCATGCTCAGCTCTCCAGGCAGGGGATCTCGACGACGCCGTCGGCATCGATCAGGCATGCGCCCTGGCTCATCGAGTTGGACACGAAGTGAGCGGCGCGGTCGCCATGCCAGGTCACGTCGGTCGCAACCTCCTGACCGATGGCGTGGCCGATGGCGCTGCGGTGGTACCAGAAGCAGGTACGAACCCCGCTGCTGAGCTTCAGACCGGAATGCGGCAACCAGAGGGTGCCGAGCCAGCGCTTCGCCTGGGTCCCCCGCCACGGCAGCTCGTCCGGGCCGACGAAGTCGGCATCGGCGAACTCCGGCAGCTCGAGCAGATCCGACCACTGCTTCCAGCCGATCACCGCAAAGCGCTGGCCGTCGTCGGGAACGTCCTTGTTGCCGAGCAGCTCGAAGGCCGTCAGCACCTTGGCCTTGGTCAGCCCGTCGGCGCCGGTGCCGGCGAGGTTGGTGGTGGCATCGAGCGCCTGGATGATCAGCTCGTCGGTCTTACGGCCCAGGGCGAAGGCCCCGGCATTGGCGAGCACCTGGCGCTCGTCGATGTTGGTCTTGAGCTCGTCCAGATGGTCGACCCAGTCACCGGCATAGAAGTCGAGCAGCTGGCACTCGACCGGCGTGTGGTCGACGTTCATGACCGGCACCTTGCCATGCCGCGCCTTGGTCGCGGCACTGCCCTTGCCGACCTTCTGGAACACGGTCGAGCTGCCGCGAACCCCGTTCTTCATGCGAACGGTATTGCGCAGCTTCGACCCCATCCGCTGATAGGCCTGATGGACCTCTTCCTCGAACTGCTTGATGAAAGCTTGGTCGATCGTCGTGGACACGTTCGTCCCTCCGTGGGTGTGTACCGAGAGACGACGCGCGGTTGGTCCGCACCGTACGGGGTGGCTTTCGCCGTTCCATCCGCCCGGGCGGGCCGCGGTCTCGGTGGATGCGCTCCACCTCGGCGGGTCGAGTTCGGGCGGGCCCGCTCCTGGGCGCGGGTTGGTCCGCTGCTTCGACCGGCAAATCTTGCGGCGAGATCGACGAGGCGACCCGATGACGTCGCCTTCGCTAAGCCGCTTCGAGCAGGCGCTCCTCGCCCGATTCCGTCAGGCGAATCGCCCCATCCTCCGTGACGCGCGCTACCGCGGTACCGCCGCTGATGCCGTTGACCAGGCAGTTGACACTTTCTGGTCGCACGACCGTGTCGCCGAGCGGCGTGGTGGCGCCGGTGGAGATGACCGTGTTGCTGTCGCCCGTGCAGTCGACGTTCTCGAGCGTCGCGCCACCTTGTCTCGCGAGATGATAGGCGGCGTAACCGCCGTCGCTGCTTCGCGAGGGATCGCGAGCATGGCAACGGGTGATCACGGCCCGGGCCTGCGCGGTGAAGTGGAAGCAGTCGCGGCCGATGTCGAGAGCGCTGCAGCGGACGATCACGTTGTCCGCGGGGTGAGATACGCTGTTTTGTCCGCTCAGCGCGATCCCATGGTACCAGCAGCCGACGGCCAGGAGGCTCTCGCCGTGCCAACGGCTGGAGTCGTACACGATGAAGCCGGAGCCGCAGTCGTTGACGTGATCGGGCCTGCCGCAGTTCAACGCGCGGCAGTTGAAGGCAACCGTATCGTTGCTCTGCTGCTGCCACCGGAAGCCATCGCTTTCGCAGAGTTCGGCAATGCAACCGAACAGGCGCGTGTTCGTCACCCCTGCGAAGCCGAAGCCACTGCCGTGGCCGACCGACTCACCGATGTAGCCGCGCACCGTGACGCCGGTGACCTCGACGTCGTCGCCACCATGCGTTGCGCAATTGAGCTGAATCCCGTCGCCGGTCGGGCCTGTTCCGGCGTGCTCGAAATCGCTGTCGCGAATCTCGATCCGGGCCAGGCTCTGCGGGTCCGCGGCGAGGATTCCATAGCCGCTGCCGCGATGGTGGATGTCGTGCACCAGCACGTCGGTGCAACCATCGTCGAGCAACAGGAAGGCGCCTTGCGAATTGCGCGAGATCAAGCCTGACATCGTCAGCCCGACCGCCCCGGTTCCCCGCAAGCTGTAGCCCTCGGGGATCACGTTGGCCTGATCGAGCAACAGACCGTCACCATCGACGACGACGCCGCTTCCGGTGATCGCCAGGATCGCCGCTTGGCTCGGCCAGGCGCCGCTCAGCGCCTGAATACCGCCATCGCCCTTGATGCGCAGTGCGCCGTGCGGGCAATTCAGTTGCCCACTGGTCCGGAAGATGCCGCCGGCGATCAAGACGTCGTCGCCCGACGCTCCCGCGGCATCGATGGCGGCCTGAATCGCCGCCGTACTGTCCGTGACTCCGTCGGGAACTCCGCCGAACTCCTGTGGCGTGCGATCAACCATACCTAGAACCCGTACTTGTTCCTGAGATAGCCCTGCAGCACGCCCCTCTCTCCCGCCGTGAGGGCGCGGGCATAGAGCCCGACCTCATAGACGTCGATGGCGCTGTAGCCGTAGGTTCCTTCGTCGTAGTGACCGGCAAGGACGATCTGGTCTGGCCTCCCGAACGATCCGTCGTAGGTGTCCGAACCTTGGCCGTCGAGGTCCTCGAACAGAGCGTTGCCAGCGGCCGCCGTCAGGATCGCGAGACCGGCGGTTACGTTGTCGTCACGTCCGATCAGCAGAGGATCCGCGCCAGCGGATTTGCCGATCCATTGAAACTGCTCACTCGCCGCGCTTGCGTTCTGCAGGCTGAAGAACGCCTCGTGGTCGACGCCGGTGGTGGCGGCGGCCGAGACGACGCCGGAGAAATCGCTGCGCGTACGTACCGCGAACACGGCGAACAGCGTCATGCCTGCCGCGAGATCCGGCGGGCTCGCGACCGCGAGCGTATCGTCTATCCCGTCAAACCGGATGACGTGGCGACCTTGACCATCGGTCGCCTTGACCGGGCGCTCGCTGCTGACCGTCTGGTCGGCGTGGTTCGCGTTGCCGCTCAAATCGTCCCAGCGCTCGATCACGCCGCTGGCCTCGATCGTGGGACTGGCTTCCGCGTCATACCAGAACGCGAGAGAGCTGATCTGATCCGGCGATTCCGGCGGCGCTGCGGCGCCACGCCGGCGCCTTGAGCTTAAGGCAAGCCGTCCAGAGGGCCGAAGGCCAAGCGCGGTCATTGCCTATTGCCGCTCGCAGATCTGCGCCACGATGTTGCCGGAACCGGCCGCAGACAGGATCGACACGTAGCTCCAGTCGGCGCCCTCGAAGACGGGCAGCTCGTGCCACTCGCCTTCCGGAAGGTAAGCGTCGCTGGTGGTTGCCACGACGCTCGAATTGCCCTGCTTGAAGTGCGCGCTGCCGCCGATCGCGACGATGCTGACCACACCGCAGGTGGCCGAGATCGCGGTCGCGTTGCGCGCCGCTGTCGCCTCGGTCGCGGCCAGGTTGTGCACCTTGCCCCAGGGCATGATCGGCATCTTGGCGCCGTCGTTGTCGCGAACCAGCTCGGTTGTGCCGAGGCCCTTGCGCCGGAGTCTCGCCATGAACGTCTCCTTCGGCACCGGCCCACCGGCCGGCTCCACAGAGGTTGAACATCGGGTGCCGCGGAGCGCCGCGGCCCTGATCTGCTATGCCGGATAGAGGCGCCGAAAGCCCTCGGTCACCTTCGCGATCACCTGCGGATCGCGGTCTCGCCAGTAGCGCGGATCGCGCATCATCTGGCCGAGCGCGGCCTCGTCGAGCGCGGCTTGCGGACCTTCGCCGTCATGCAGCACCGCCGGCTCGCGCGCCTGCATCATCTGATGCATCGCGAGCACGCCATCATAGCTGGCCGACAGCGTGGCGAAGACTTTGTCCGAAAGATTGGCGCGGCCCCACGTCTTGATCTGGGGGGCCAGAGCCCGCCAGGCTTCGGTGCCGCCGAAGCGATGGGCAAGACGCTCGGAGTCGTGCGCCGAGCCGAACTCATCGAGCAGCTCGTCCACCAACGGCAGCAGATGGTCAGCCGCCAGGTCGTAGACCAGCTGCGCCTGTTGCGGGGTGAACCCGGCAGCATGGAGCTTCGCATTGATCTCTGCAGCCGGCTCCAGAAGAGCGCTTCGCGCCGCGATCTGATAGCCGTCCGGGCTTTCGGGTACACCGAGTGCCCGGTGGAGGCGTCTGCGGCCATCAAGGTCGGCATCGTCCGCCGGCAGCGCGATCATCGACCCGAGCTTGCGCTCGATCTCGAGGTACGACTTCAGGAGAGCGTCGGTGCGAACGCAGCCCGCCTCTCGGTCCCAGAACTTCTCCGGCACCCCGGCCGGACGTGAAGGCTTCGGCTCGAGCGAGGCATCCGGATCGGGCTCGGCCACGGCGGCGGCCGCTGCTTCGACATCGGATTCGACCGTGCCCTCTTCTGCCTGCAGTTCCTGCTCGATCATCGTCGCCCCTAAAGTCGAGGTTGTCATTTGCCGAAGCGGCGGATCAGCGGCCGCCGCGCTCGATCATGCCGAGCACATACGCAATCGCGCCGCGCTGACCTTCGAGGTACCAGAGCTCGGCGTCGGTGGCGCTCGGCCCGAGCCTTCGATCGAGAATCCGCCGCCTCAGGTGAGCCAGGGCCTGCTGCCCCTCGGGTCCCGAGAAGCATCGCGCGAAGGCCCGGCAGAGCGACGTCTCGCCAGGATCGGGCGACGCTTCTTCGCGCGCCTCGAACCAGGACCAGCCGCTCGGCTGGCGATCACTGTCCATCAGCCGCTTCCGTCACTTCCGGCCGCACGGCAACCAGGTCCTCCGCCAGGTCTAGGAGCGCGCTCGGTGACTCGATGTCGCGGATCAGCTGGCCTGGCACGCCCAGCCGGTCACCCAGCCAGCGCGCCGTCGCGGGGAGGTCGACCGCGGCAAGCGCCTCCGCGCCCATCTTCGCGGTGGTCTCCAGCCAAAGCAGAGTGCTTTGCACGTCCTGCTGCGCCTGCTGGCGGGCGAGCGGCGACTTGTAGTGCAGGTCCACCAGGCGACCGTCGAGGGCGAGATCAGGGATCTCGCCGCGGCGGCGCAGGATCCCCATGGCACGGCCCAGGAGCGGTGTCAGCAGCTCCGCCTGGAGCCTCCCGTAGGTCGCGCCGAGCAGCCGGGTCATTTCGGCGCTGCGTTCGAGCACCTCGGTAGCGGTCATCTTGCGGCTGCCGATCGCGCCGAGGCGATCGACCAGCAACGCATGCCGGATACGGCCGCGCAACTCCTCGAGCATCAGGCTCGAGACGTCGAAGCGACCGGGCGCCTGCAAGGGCGTGAGGCCGGCGGAGCCGACCGCCTTGGGTATGATGCTGCCGGGCACTAGCTGGATGTTGGCCGGATTGAGCACGCCGTCGTCGTCCGCCTGCCAGATCCCAGTGACCGAGATCGAGGCGTTCTTGAGCACCAGTTCGACGACCTTGTTGACCGTCTTGATGTCGGGCAGCACCGTCATTACCGGTGAGCGTCCGTAGACCTCGCCCGCGCCCTTGAGCCAGCGGAAGCTGATGAAGGGCGAACTGTCGAAGCGGCCCTGCGCAAGCAGCAGCGGCTGGTCGGTGCCGTGATGAAGCATGGCGAGGTAGTGGTAGCCGGTGCCCGCCGGCAAGACACCCTCGACCACTTCGAGATGCCGCTCCTTGTGCCGCCGGCACTCGTCCAAGAGGCTGCGCGGCAGCTCTGCCTCGGGAAACCGTGCGCAGAGCGCCTCCATGGGCAGCGCGCTCTGTCGAAAATGGCCGCTGATCTGACCGTTGAGCCCCGGCTCGAACCACATCTCGGCCATCGGCACCGCGGTCAGCCGAAAGGCGCTGAGGTCCCCGATCGGCGCTTCCTCGAACAGGAGCGTGGCGCTGCCGATGCTCACCAGGTCGAGGAAGGCCTGATGGATCTCGGCCGCAAAATTGGAACGGTCGAAATGAGCCTGAATCGTCAGCGAGACCTGGTCCAGCCTTTCGGCGAGGATCCCACGCTCGAAGGAGTGAACCTGCGGTCCCGGGACCAGGCCGAACCACTGCGACCAGGGCGGCGTGAGCTCGGCGAGCAGCGAGGCTGCGAGTTGCTCCACGGCGTCGGGCGCCGTGCCGTCGAAGGTCCGCTCGGCGTGGTTGCGACCGGGCGCGAACTCGGCGCCGAATCCGGCGCCACGGTGCGGCAGCACGTATGTGTAGCAGTCCCGCCAGAGGCCTTCCCAGCGAAGTCGCCGGTCCTTGGCCCGCTGGTAACGCGACCAGACGGCCTCGAGCGAGAGATCACCCA
Organism: Geminicoccaceae bacterium; assembly: GCA_036274135.1. Taxonomy (GTDB): domain Bacteria; phylum Pseudomonadota; class Alphaproteobacteria; order Geminicoccales; family Geminicoccaceae; genus DASUGG01. The sequence goes on along the minus strand of DASUGG010000213.1, from coordinate 18,425 downwards.
TCCAACCACTCCGCGTACGATCGGGGGAATTGATCCGCAGCTGCACCGACTGGCCTGAAGGCGGCGCGTGGCGTCATGAACTGGCTTGGTTTATATTCCTATAACGCCTACTTGTCAAGCGTCAATCGTGCCTCAACTCCGCGATGGTCGAGGCGTTCAGGGGACCAGGCGCCAGACGTGCGGTTGGCGCAAGAGGTAGGAGAAGAGCTGCCAGGGAGTCCAAACCCGGGCCGCGCGAATCGCCAGTAGCCGCTTGGCGACGCTGACGCAGGTCAGCGGGCCCGGCGGCAGGGTTCGCTGTCGCGGCTGCTTGCCGGTTCGTCCGATCAAGACCCGGTGACCTTGGCCCGCATAGTGTCTCCCGAGATCAACCGAGCGCGGCAGGTCCAGCAGCGTAAGCTCCATGTGGCTCTTCAGGGAATCGCAGACCAGCCAGGCATCGCCATGTTCCAAGGCGACGAAACAGTGGCGAAACCCGCGTCTCAGTCCGCGAAGCCAACAGCATTCGGTCCCATCGACGAAGACGGCCATGGCGACCCGGCCGCAGGACGCTTGCGAGCTGATCACGAAGTTCCTCCGTAAGGGGCGCACGATCGGGTCGATCAAGCCCGCCCCTGAACAGCGAGGCGCGCGAGCGGCGCGATCGAGGCCGCCAAGCGCGACAGACACATCGCGCGGTGAAGGATCTAGATATAGCGGAATTAATGCCTGTATGGCAAGCCGGAATGCTTCGCCTTCGGACGCTGCATAGCCCGATGTTCCTACTGACAAGCGCAGCGGTCATTCCTAGTGTTGGTCAGGATCGCATTCTTAGTCGGGGTTGATTCCCATGTTCACCCATGACGAGGTGTGGCGCGGCATTGACCGGCTCGCCAGGCACCACGGCTTGACGGCTTCGGGGCTGGCACGTCGCGCCGGGCTGGACCCCACGACGTTCAATCCAAGCAAGCGGATCACCAAGGAGGACAAGCCACGGTGGCCCAGCACCGAAAGCCTGGCGAAAATTCTGACAGCTACCGAAACGCCCTTCCGAGAATTCGTGGCGATGATGTCGGACGAGGCGGGAGCGAAGATCGAACCTCCATCGCAGCGGATGCGCTGCGTGGCCCTGGATCAGGCGCATCGGTCCAGCCTATTTGACCAAGCCGGATTTCCGGTGGGAGGGGATTGGGACGAGATCGACTTTCCCAACCTCGACGATCCCCACGCCTATGCCGTCGAGATCCACGGCGATGCCATGGTGCCGATCTATCGCGACGGCGACTTGCTGGTCGCGTCGCCAGGCGCCAGCATCCGCCGTCACGACCGGGTGCTGCTGAAGCCCATCAAGGGCCCTCTGAGCGTCGGCCTGCTGCTCCGCCGGACCGCACAGCGCGTCGAGATCGCCCCTCTTGCCCACAACGAGGAGACCAGACGTTACGCGGTTGGCGAGGTGAGCTGGCTGGCACGGATCGTGTGGGCTAGCCAATAGCAGACTCTTCTTTGCGACGCTCGTTCCACTCAAGACCCATAGCAGTGTGCGTGGCTACCGCACGGTGCAGATCCTGTCGCCACAGACAAAGAGGCCGCCGGTAAACCGGCGGCCAATTCAACAGGGAGGCATCACAACGTCAGGGAGGACATCGACTTGGCAGGATTGCCGGGTAGCTCGGGATATCGAGCATCGGCATCACGACCAAGCCTCGAGAGCTGTAACACGTAGCCGCTTAACATAAGGTTAACGGCCTCACTTTCATTCCGGAGAGATGCGGCGTAGTGCAGCTCGCCCTCCGCCGCACGACGTAACGCGCCCGGATACCGCGGCACTGCGCGCCCTACCATCCCGCCGCGGCGCAAGACATCCTTAACGACGACGGGAACACTCTGCGATCAAGTTTTCCTGCAGGGTTCACCCGCGACAGCAGATGCGATGACGGAGTTACTGGACACGCTCTACGGTCCGAGCCGGAGCCGTCGAGCCGGCCGGCGGCAAGTGCAGTGCTGCCGGCGGCACGCCACGGCGCGTCCGACCTGCCGGCCCGCCATCGCCGGGATGCTGCGATGCAGTTCCTGATCGTCGCCGCAAGCGACGAGGTGCTTGAACGCGCGCGCCGGCTCGAGGTGCCCGGCATCGTCTTTCACCAGGTGCCCAGCCTGGCGCACGCACGGCTGGCACTGCTCGCCGAACCGCATATCGACGCAATCCTGATCGATGCGGCGTCCGACGTTGCGAGATCAGGGCACGTCGCCGCGGCCGGATGTCCGGGCACGGACCGATCCGATGCCTTGGCAGCCGCGACCGACGCGGCGCGCGCAAGGGGCTTTCTGGTACTGCCGGCCGAGCCCGGACTGGTGGATGCCCTCGCCGCCGACGCGGTCCACGATCCGTGCGAGCTGGTTTCGGTGGATATGGCGACGCGGCAACTCCTCGCCGTCGCGCGCCAAATCGCCCACTCCGATGCCGGAGTGCTGATCACCGGCGAGAGTGGCACCGGCAAGGAGATGCTGGCGCGCTATGTGCATCGGCACAGCCGCCGGCGGGATCAGCGCCTCGTATCGGTGAACTGCGCCGCGATCCCCGAAAATCTTCTCGAATCGGAGCTGTTCGGGCATGAGAAGGGCGCCTTCACCGGTGCCGTCGCACGCCGCGTCGGCAAGTTTGAGGAGGCGCACGGGGGCACCCTTCTGCTCGACGAGATCAGCGAGATGCACCCTCGCCTTCAGGCCAAGCTGCTGCGCGCGATCCAGGAGCGGGAGATCGATCCGCTGGGCAGCGCCGCTCCGATCAAGGTCGATATCCGACTGGTTGCGACGAGCAATCGCGATCTCGAAGCCGAGGTCGCTGCCGGCCGATTCCGGGAAGATCTCTGGTTCCGGCTGAACGTGGTCAACCTGCACCTCCCCCCGCTGCGCCAGAGACCCGCGGACATCGTCATGCTGGCTGGCCATTTCGCGGCGCGATACGCGGCGATCAATGGCCTGCGCCGCCGCCCGCTCAGCACGGCCGCGGTGACACGCCTACGGTCCCATCACTGGCGCGGCAACGTCCGCGAGCTCGAGAACTGCATCCACCGTGCGGTGCTGCTGGCGACCGGCGACAAGATCGGCATCGACGACCTCGGGCTGCACGGCAGTGGGGCATCCGGCCGGCCCGGTGGCTGGCCGCCGGTCGGCCGGACGGTCGCCGAAGTCGAGCGCGACCTGATCCTGAAGACGCTTCATTCCACATCCGGCAACCGCACGATCGCGGCAGCTCTCCTCGGCATATCGATCCGCACGCTGCGCAACAGGCTTCGCCAGTATGGTGAGGAGGGAGTGGCGGTGCCGCCGCTCGCCGCCGGGCCAACCGAACCTCTGGCAAGAAGCGCCTGAACCAGCGGGCCACACGAGCTGCCCGCCGCAGCCGCAAAGCGATCGGCGTCGATACGAAGTGGGACGCGACGACGGCGGGAAAGTTCGGAGAGGCCGTGCCGGATGACCGGGCCAGTATCGCAACGATGGCGTCTCCTCCCTGACCTTGGAGGCGCCACAGGCCGGGACCATTCCGCCTGTGCGCGACGAGACGACCGGGATCGTCGAGGTCCGGAGTGCTGCCAGAGCTAAGGCCGCGTGAAGGATCGTGGCTCTAACAGCTGGCGTTGCGGAGAGCACTGCGCGCGGAGGCGATGGCCGCCGGACGCGACGCACGCAGGAGCGAATCGACGTAGTGGCCCTGAAACAGCCGAATGCCGACGGTCTGCCCCCAGTTGACCGCGTCCGCGGTCTCGCAGCGACACAGCACCACCCGGTCGACACCCGTGCGCTTGGTCGCCGCCTTGAACTCCTCGAGCTGGCCACCGTTCATCGCATCCAGCAGATCTGGGCTCCAGATGATCTTGACCATATCGGCGCCGAGGCGCTTGCGGTCAATCAACGGTAGATGGAGATAGTGAAGACCATCGACGCAGACCAGATAGCCTCGGGCCCGCAAGAATTCCCGAATGAACAGAAAGCTTCCTAATTCGGCAAAGATATCGATCAGCTGCAACTCGATGACGACAGAGCTTGAGCGATGCTTGCGATAGGTGTCGTCAAACTTCAGGAACTCAGGAGAGAGCAGCGTCGCAAGCCGCAAGTTGATGCTGATCGGCCCTCCCAGGTCCTTGACGCCATGCGCCAGGCTGGACATCAGACGGCGGTCCAGCGACTCGCCAAGACGCTGAAACAGCCAGAGATCGGCGGTGAGGTCGACGTCGAGCACCTCGGCCAGCTTGCGGATGGCGATGTGCACTTCCGTGAAGAGGGCACGCGGTGCGGCGCCGGGGAGCAGGGCACAAATCGGTTGCCGGCGGATGAGCCCTGAGAGGCTCATCGCCTCGAGACGCGTCTCGATCCTCGCCAGTTGGGAGGGATCGAGCGGACGCCGATCGCCTGCCTTGCGGCCCTTGGCCGTTCCGCCCGCCTCGACGACGCTCTGTTGCACGCGAAGACAAAGCGTCTCGTACTCGCACTCGAGGTCGAACCAGCTGCAGAAGCGTCGCCGTATGGCCGCACCGCCGCGAATCCCGTCAAGGTCGGGGTTGTCCGCCGGGTCTATGTGATCGCCGTCAGCCTTGATCAGCGGGTCATCGCTGAACAGACAGCAAAGTCCCAGCACTACCTGCTGAACCTCGGCCGCGGAGTCTCCGTGCCAGCAATAGAAAATGTCGCCGTGGGACAGCTGGAACAGTTCGCCCTTGAAGCGCTCCAGGAGGCCACCGAACGCGCTGACCGCCATATGGAGCTTGAGATGGCGTCGGTTGTGCGGCTCCAGCTGCGATAGCTGCAGATGGATCGCTCGCCAGCCGAAGACGCGGTTCTCCAGGCTTTCGACAAAGGCGACTAGCTGCGTCTCGACCTGGGCTCGTTCCGAAGAGGGCTGCATGGTAGTCTCGAAATAGGTGGTGACGCTTTAAGCCGATTCGACTCGCGGCAGCAGCAAGCGCCAGCAGTTATCCCTGACAAACTCATAAAGAGCGATTAAGCATGCCCAACCGGCGCGGCCTGCTTCTCGCTACTTCGACACGCTGCCGACCAGCAATGCCGGGTCGACCGCATGGTCGAACCAATAGACCCCCCAGTGTAGATGAGGTCCGCTGGCGCGCCCGGTCGCCCCGACCGTGCCGAGGACCTGGCCCTGGCGGAGCCTTTGGCCGACGGTAACCCTGACTTCGTCGAGATGAGCATAGATGCTGTGCACACCGTAGCCATGATCGAGCATGACCGTGCCGCCGGTGAAATACATGTCGCTCTCGGCAAGCGATACGACGCCGCTCGCCGCCGCGCCTACCGAGGCGCCGGCAGGCGCTGCGATGTCGACGCCCCGATGTGGCGCTCGCGGCTCGCCATTGAGGATCCGCTGACTGCCGAACACGCCGCTGATCCGGCCGCTCACCGGCCAGATCATCTGCTCCGTGAAGCCATCCGCCGGGCTGTCACGCCGCTTCGCGGCATCCAGCAGGACGCCGTCGGCGCGGATCCTGGCGAGATCCGTCTCGCTCGGCGTGACCTCGCGGGGCGGCAGACCGTCAATATGCTGAACCCGATAGGTTCGCGGGGCGACGTCCAGGGGATAGCGACCTTCCTCGCCGCTCGGGCCCCTCAGCACGAGTTCCGCCGAGACAGGGGCATCGCGGTCGAACCCGAACACGAACCAGCCGTCCGCCGTCACGCGCAGCGCTCGCCCGTCCAGCCACGCCTCACTCCCAGGGGCCACACGACCGCGTACCAGGCTGCCCTGTGTGAGCTCGCCGACAAGATGCAGATCCATGCCGGCGACGCCGCCCGCCGACCAGACCGCAAGGACGATCATGATGAACCTGGCTGTTCGCATGCGTTTCGATCCGTTCAGGTCGGCCACGTGGCCTACGCCGATGCCTTGTTGACCGGTGGCGCGGCTGCGGCAATCCTGGGATGTCCGTCAAGGAAAGCCATGTGAGCCGTCTCGACAGCTTCATCCGTCGGCTTGAGGCGCAACGAGCCTGCCTCGAGCTGGCGATCGCAAGGATTGCCGATCTGCCGGGGCCAGTGCTCGAGCTCGGCCTGGGCAACGGTCGCACCTACGACCACCTGTGCGAGCGGCTGCCGGCGCGGGAAATCTTCGTCTTCGAGCGCGAGGTCCGTGCTCATCCCGCCGACCGGCCGGATCGGCACCATCTCTTCCTGGGCGACCTCCGCCAGACGCTGCCGGACGCCGGGCGGCGGCTGCAGGCCAAGGCGGCGCTGGCGCATGCCGACATCGGCAGCGGCGATCACGAGGCCACCGCCGCGCTGGCCCAATGGCTTTCCGGCGCTCTGCCCGCTCTGCTCGCAGCGGGTGCATGGGTGGCCGCCGATCAGCCTCTGCGGCATCCCTTCCTGGTGCCGCAGCCCTTGCCCGGTGATATCGCGCCCGACCGCTATTTCCTCTACGTCCATCGATCTCGATGAAGCACCTGCTCGACATCATAGCCTTCCAATGGTTTCCAGGTCCTGTCGCGGCCCGGAATTCCATCTTTGCTGCGCGCAGGGGGCGGCTCGATGGCACAGGATGAGGACTTCTGGGTCCGCTTCTGGGGCGTGCGCGGTACGGTGCCTGTCCCCGGCCCCGACACCGTACGCTACGGCGGCAACACGCCCTGCGTCGAGGTGATGTGCGGCGGCCAGCGGCTGATCTTCGATGCCGGTACCGGAATCCGCGCGCTCGGTGCCACCCTGGCCGAGCAGGAAGGATTGAACGCACATATCTTCCTGACCCACACCCATATGGATCACATCGGCGGCTTTCCTTTCTTTCGTCCTGCCTACAGCGCGAAGAACACCTTCCAGATCTGGGCGGGTCACGGGCCGGCGGAACAGGGCAGCATTCGGAGCGCGCTGTCGGCGATCATGAGCAAACCCATCTTTCCGGTGCCGCTGCGCGTCATGCACGCCAACATGGCGTTTCACGATTTCGAGGCCGGCGACACGCTGCAACCACTGCCTGGCATCGTGCTGCGCACCGCGCCCCTCAATCATCCCGACGGCGCGACCGGCTATCGCATCGACTATGGCGGTCGGTCGATCTGCTACGTCACCGATACCGAGCATCGCGAGGGCGAACTCGACCGCAACATCATCGAGCTGATCCGCGGCAGCCAGCTCGTGCTCTACGACTGCACCTATACGGAGGAGGAGTACCCGCGCTATCGCGGCTGGGGCCATTCGACCTGGCAGCAAGGCGTGAAGCTCTGCGAAGCAGCGGGGGCCGGCGCCCTGATTGCCTTCCATCACGACCCCGACCACAGCGATGCCGATCTCGACCGCATCGCCGAAGCTCTCGCCCGGGCCCGCCCCGGCTCGAGCGTAGCGTATGAGGGGCTGGTGCTGCGCCCTTGAGCGCAGGCGGGTGGTCGCCGGATGGCCGGACTGCTGTGGGGATCGCGCTACCGGCGCTCAGGCCGACGGCGTCGCCTCGCGATGGGACTGTCGACCCTGCTCGGCGCGAAGCCGCGGGGCTTTTTCATCCCTTATCGATATGCCGATCGTGTCAAGACCGGCGGCTACCCGGCGCTCGGTGCCCGGTTCGCGGCTCGGGCCGGTGCGTTCCTCGACCTTCTGGCGGAGATCGAAGCCTGGATCCCGCAGTTCCTGACGATGAGGGGACCGGCACCTGCGCCGCGCTTCGATCAGGACTGGTTTGCGCGCCTGGATGCAGCCGCCGCCTACGCCATCGTGCGACGGACGAGGCCGCATCGCATCGTCGAGGTCGGCTCGGGCCACTCGACCCGCTTTCTCGCCCGGGCGATCGCCGATGGCGGCCTCAGGACCAGCCTGCTCTGCATCGATCCGGCCCCGCGTGCGTCGCTGCAGAACTTGGCTGTCGAGTGGCTGCCGCATCTGCTGCAAGACGTCCCACAGGCCTGCTTCACGGATCTACGGCCGGGCGACGTGCTGTTCATCGATTCCAGCCACGTCCTCATGCCGGGATCGGACGTCGACCGGCTCCTCAACCACGTTCTGCCGGTGCTCGCTCCCGGTACCCTGGTCCACCTTCACGACATCTTCCTGCCCGATCCCTACCCGGAAGGCTGGGCGTGGCGGGGCTACAATGAGCAATCGGCGGTCGCCGCCCTGCTTCAGGGCGATGCCTACGAGGTGGTGTTTGCGAGCCATTACCTGGTGAGCCGTCACGCGGATCGCCTGGCGCGCAGCGCGCTTGCCACGTTGCCGCGGCCGGCCGGCGCCCTCGAATGTAGCCTGTGGCTGCGCAAGCGCGGCGCTTCAGCCGATTAGGACGCGCGAGCGCTTCAAGCGAAGCCTGAAGCTGTCTCCATGCGTACGCACCCCGGGGCGTCCCCGTCGTGGTGCCTCTAGCTTCGTCGCTTCCGGTCGCGCTCGAAACCTTGCCCGTCAGATCGCGAAATCCACCTCGCGCTGCGCCTCGCTGATCACGCCCTTGTCCTCGGCCCGGCGGCACAGGTCCTCGATCGTGACCCGATCCAGGCGCGCCATCAGATCTTCCTCCGTGGCGGCCCAGAACGGGCCGATCACCTTCGCGCCGAGCTCGGACGCCGGCCCCAGATCATCGACGACGGGCGTGTCCTCGATGCCGCGCACGACGCGGACCACGTCGCCCACGCTGACCCGACGGCGCTCGCGCGCCAGGCGATAGCCACCCCGCGGTCCGCGCACGCCGCGCAGGATGCCGGCGCGCACCAACTGCTGCATCACCTGCTCGAGATAGCGACGGGGCAAGCTCAGACGCCGCGCGATATCCTGGCTCTGCACCGGCTCCGCGCCGCCGTGATAGGCGATGTCGGTCACCGCGGTCAGCGTGAGAACCAGCTTCTTGGATGGCCTCTCCATCGTATCCGTCCTAGATGTCTCGGCTGTTGCGCCTCAAATGATGTCCATCCGGCCTTTGACAAGGGGGCGTCCGCCGTCATGCCGCAACCGCCGGCTTGCCTCGCAGGTAGGCCGCAATGCGCGCCACCAGCCACGCCGCCACCTCGGTCTTCGCGAGCTTCGGCCAATGCTCGGGGTCGGCATCCGATCGGATCAGGGCGACACTGTTGTTAACGCCGCCGAACACCTCTTGTTCCGCAGAGACGTCATTGGCGAGGATCCAGTCGCATCCCTTGGCGGCCAGCTTGCGCCGCGCATTGGCCAACAGGTCATCCGTTTCCGCCGCAAAGCCGATCACCAGTCTCGGCCGCCCAGGACCCGCTTTGGCGAGCGTCTTCAGGATGTCGGGGTTCTCGCGTAGAACCAAGGTCGGCGGTCCTCCTTGCCGCTTCACCTTGTGCAGGGTCAGCTCTGCAACCCGCCAGTCGGCAACTGCAGCGGCGCATACCGCGACATCGACCGGGTGCGCGGCCTGACAGGCCTCGAGCATCTGCAGCGCCGACTCGACCCGCACGACGCGGACGCCCCCTGGGTCAGGCTCGTGGACCGGACCGCTCACCAGGGTGACATCCGCGCCGGCGGCGGCCAACGCAGCTGCGATCGCGTGCCCCTGCTTGCCCGAGGACCGGTTGGCGAGAAAACGAACAGGGTCGATCGCCTCGTGCGTCGGCCCGCTGGTGACCAGGGCGCGGATGCCCTCCAACGGGCGCTCGGCCGGTCGCAGCAACGCTTCGATCGCCGCGATGATCTCTTCCGGCTCTGCCATGCGACCGAGTCCCGTCTCGCCGCAGGCCATGTCGCCCGGGTTCGGGCCGACCATCCGAATCCCATCGTTCGCCAGGGCCGTGACGTTGCGCCGTGTCGCGGGATGCCCCCACATCTGCGGATTCATCGCCGGCGCGATCAGCACCGGCTTGTCTGTGGCGAGCAGGGTCGTGGACGCCAGGTCGTCCGCGAGACCGTGCGCCATCTTGGCGATCAGATCGGCGGTCGCGGGCGCCACCACCACCAGATCCGCCTCACGCGACAGGCGGATATGGCCCATCTCGGCCTCGTCGGTGAGGGAGAACAGATCGGCGAACACCCGCTCGCCGGACAGACTCGCAACGGCCAGCGGCGTGATGAAGCTGGCACCCGCCGCCGTCAGAACGCAGCGGACCCGGCAGCCACGGTCCCCCAGCCTGCGGATCAACTCGAGGCTCTTGTAGGCGGCCACGCCGCCGGCAATGATCAGCAGAATACGTTTACCCTGCACCGTTTTCAGCGCTCCGCAAGCCCACAACCCTGGTCCTTAGGAAAATGGTACCGGCATGCCGCGGGGCAAGGCAATTCACAGCGCAAGTTGCGGGCTCAGGCTCGGCTTCAACGGGAGTGGTGCTCGCGGGGCGCATGCGGCGATGCCGGATCCGGCGCGCAGCGGCGCTTGTCGCTGTGATCGAAACGGCGCATAGGAGATTGGAAATAGTTGAGACCCGCTACGGCGGGCGGCGTATTGAGGGCGGGACCGGCCAAACGCCGTGGGGTGCGGGCCGGCCGGCAGGGAGGAAGCCATAAGATGGCGATTCGAACGAGCGTTCGCGGCGCATCGCGCGATCCCGCCCAGATCGGCTTGATCCGACGCGCCATTGCACGCATGAAAACGGTCGCCGACGAGCGCGGCTACGACTGGTTCGCCTCGGTGCACGGTCTCGCTTTGCCAGCCTGGTGCGAGCACGGCACGCCGATGTTCCTGCCTTGGCACCGCGCCTACCTCTACTATTTCGAGCTCGCGATGCAGACGCGCCTCGGGCCGCGCTTCACGCCCATCGCGCCGCAAGTTCCCGAGTTCGCCGACGTCGGCCTGCCGTGGTGGGACTGGACGTCGGACGATTCGCACCGCGAGGGCCTCCCCGAGACTTATGCGCTCGGCGAGATCGACGGTCAGCCGAACCCGTTGGCCGCCTCGACGATCGGCTCGTGCGTTGGCGGCGAGCCACTGTCCACCGGCGTATGGTCGGCGCCGCTGGTCAACGCCGTGCGCCAGCAGATCCCGGGCTCGATCACCGACGACGGCCCCCCGCAAACGGTGCGCGATCCGGACGAGCCGGACGAACTGCCAAGACGCGCGACGCTGGACGACATCGTGATGCGGCAGAACACGTTCGGCACCTTCACGACCAGCCTCGAGCAGGTGCATAACGACGTGCACGTCTGGGTCGGCGGCAGCATGGCGCTGGTGCCGACCTCGGCCTACGACCCGATCTTCTGGGCGCACCATGCGATGATCGACCGGATATGGTATCTCTGGCAGCTCAGCGACTTGGGCATGGACCCGCCGCCGGACATGATGAGCACCGTGCTCGCGCCGTTCCCGATGACCGTCGCCCAGACGCTGGATGTCGAGCGCCTCGGCTACGATTATGCCGTCGAGCTGATAGCCTGAGGAGCGAGCGATGGCGCAGCGCAGGAAGGGCAAGCGATCGCGGGCAGACGAACGCGAGAGCGCGATCGCGCACCGTGATATGCCGTTCGATCCCGGCCCGACGCAGGAGACCGCGTTCCGCCGTGCCGACCTGGTGTTCGAAGGGGTAGACCATGCACGCGAGTCCTACGAGGTCCGGGTCTTCCTGAACAACAAGGGCGCCGATGAAACGACGGCGCGCTCGCCGGAGACCGGCTATGCCGGCCGCTTCGTCGTGTTCGGCCATGGCCGCTGCTTCGGCGAGCAGGACCACTGCCAGCCAGCGATCGCCGCGGCGATTCCGACGCAGGCGATCGATCCGAGCGGCGGCCATCAGCATCCGCTGGCGCCGCAGACCAGGATCCTGACCATCACGGAGCCGCTGCGCCGCATCCTGAGCTCGCCCGGCAGGCGCCTCAAGACGTTGACCTTCGTGCCGGTCTCGAAGGCGCCACGGCGCGAGGAGCGCGGCCTGGCCCCGGGCCTCTTCAAGTACCGCCGGGTCTCGTTGCGCACCTACCGCTGAAGTCGCCCGGCCCGAGGCAAGAGCCCCGCCGTCGAAGCGGAGCGTTGCCGCGTTCCGTTCGACAAGCTGGCACGATCCTCTATGTTTACCTTTGCGGCCAGCGGAGCCGCCGGCGGCCGGCCGAGCAGCTGCGAGAACGAGGGATGGATGCACGGCTGACAAGCCTGACGGCGTGCGTGGCGTTGGCGCTCGCCGCCTGCGTCAACGGCACGTCGCAGGGCGTGCAAGGCGGCGGCGAGCCGCTCGCCGGGCAGATCTACCGGGTCGGGGACGGCGCCCAGGTGGACGAGGCCGCGCTGGTCGCCGACGCGTCGCGCGCCGATTTCGTCCTCATCGGCGAGCGGCACGACAATCCCGAGCATCACCGCCTGTTGGCGGCGCTGGTAGCGGCGCTGGAGACCCAGGGTCGGGCGCCGCGCGCGGTCGCGTTCGAGATGATCCCGGCCGGTCGTCAGCTCGAGATCGTCGAGTATCTGGCTGCCAAGAGCGATCTTGGGGGCCTGGGCGAGGTGGTCGCGTGGGAGGAGAGCGGCTGGCCGGACTGGTCCTGGTATCAGCCAGTGGCGGAAGCCGCGGTCGCGAACGATGCGCAGATCGTCGCCGCAGATCTCGGGACCGCCGAGAAGCGGGCGGCGTTCGTTCAGGGGTCTCAGGCATTCCGGGCCACCTTCGTGCGGCGCACGGGGCTGGGCGAGGCTTGGCCGGCACCGCTGATGGTGTCGCTCCAGGACGAGCTGCGCGCGGCGGTCTGCGACCAGGCGCCGGGCTGGGTCGTGATCGGCATGATGCGGGTGCAGCGCGCCCGCGACGCCATGATGGCTGACCGGCTGGCGGCGACCGCCGGCAAAGGCGGCGGGCTGCTGATCGCCGGCAATCCGCATGTACGCAAGGATCGCGGCGTGCCCTGGTACCTGGCGCGGCTGCGACCGGGAGCGCGCGGCGTCAGCATCGCCTTGCTCGAGGTCCAGGACGACGCCAGGGCGCCGGCGGCGGATCTGCCTTATGACTACGTCTGGTACACGCCTCGGCAAGACCGCGACGGCGTCTCCTGCGAGGGCCAAGACAGCGAGCTCGAGCGGCTGTTGCAGGCGGGATGAGCCGCCTTCTGCCCCCGCCGCGCGGGAACCGAGCCAGGGCCGCGGCGTTGCCACGACGTCATGGACGAGCAGCGGGACCTTTCCGAGCCCAAGCGCAGCCTGGCCGAGCTCAAGGAGGAGGCCCGGACCTGCACGGCCTGTCCCCTGTTCGAGCGCGCGACCCAGACGGTGTTCGGCGAGGGGCCGGAAAGCGCCCGGACCATGCTGGTCGGCGAACAGCCGGGCGACGTCGAGGACCGGCAGGGGCGGCCGTTCGTCGGTCCGGCCGGCCAGCTTCTCGACTGGGCGCTCGAGAAGGCCGGCATCGACCGGCGGCGGACCTACGTCACCAACGTGGTGAAGCACTTCAAATGGGTGCCGCGGGGCAAGCGGCGCATCCACAACAAGCCAAGCGCGCTGGAGATCCGGGCCTGCCTGCCATGGCTCGAGGAGGAGCTTGCCCTGGTCAAACCCGAAGTCCTGGTCTGCCTCGGCGCGACCGCGGCGCAGGCGTTGCTCGGGCGGAGCTTCCGGGTCACGCAGGAGCGCGGCAACTTCGTCCGCTCGCCGCTGGCGCCGCACGTCATGGCGACCGTCCACCCCTCGTCGCTGCTGAGGATCGAGGACGACAAAGAGCGCAAGGCAGCGATCCGCACCTTCGTCGCGGAACTGCGCAAGGTCGCCGAGGTGCTGGGTTGATCGGCCGCTATTGCGGCGCCATGCGTAGAGCGCCGTCGAGCCGGATCGTCTCGCCGTTCAGCATCGGGTTCTCGAGGATCTGGTGAACCAGCGCGGCATACTCGTCGGGTCGGCCGAGGCGCTTGGGGAACGGTACGGATTCGCCGAGCGAGCGCTGCACGTCGGCGGGCAGGCCGCGCAGCATCGGCGTCTCGAAGATGCCCGGCGCGATCGTGACGACGCGAATGCCGTGCCGGGCAAGCTCGCGCGCCGCCGGCAGGGTGAGCGCCGCGATGCCGCCTTTCGATGCGGCATAGGCGGCCTGGCCGATCTGGCCATCGAACGCGGCGACCGATGCGGTGTTGACGATGGCGCCGCGCTCACCCTCGGCATCCGGCTCGAGCCGCGTCATCGCCGCTGCCGCCAGGCGCAGCAGGTTGAAGCTGCCCACCAGGTTCACCCGGATCACGCGCTCGAACTCGTCGAGCGGCATCGGCCCGTCACGGCCGACAATGCGCTTACCGGCGGCGATGCCGGCGCAATTGACCAGGATTCGCGGGGCGCCGTGCGCCGCCACCGCCTGCGCGGCCGCCTGCTCGGCGCTTGCCGCATCCGCCACGTCGCAGGGCAGGCCGATCGCCCGCTCCGCCCCCAGCCCGGCCGCCGCCTGTGCGACCTGCGCCGCATCGATGTCCAGAAGCGCCACACGGGCGCCCTGCTCCACCAGCATCCGCGCGGTGGCCAGACCTAGGCCCGAAGCCGCCCCGGTCACGATCGCGGCGCTCGCCTGAATCCGCATGCTCGTCCCTCTCTTCAAGTCTCTCGCCTGTACCACTGGCGGGTTCCGGTGGTCGGCACTTGGGCTTGTCGTCCGCCATGGAAGATGCCAGCTATAGAGCATGGAGCTACGCAGCGAGCAACCGATGGCCCTTCCCGTCGCCTATGTGCCGCCGGACGAGCGGCGCTTCTGGAGCAAGCTCAGGCGTGTGGTGGCGCGCGTTCCCTTCGCCGAGGACCTGGTCGCCGCCTATTACTGCGCCTTCGACCGCGACACCCCGAGCTATGTACGGGCGGTGCTGTTCGGCGCGCTGGCCTACTTCGTCCTGCCGACCGACATGGTGCCGGATCTTCTGGCTGGTCTCGGCTTCACCGACGATGCCTCGGTGATCGCCGCAGCGATCGCCGCCGTCGGCCGCCACATCCAGCCCAGGCATCGAGAGCAGGCGCGCGAAAGGCTGGAGCGGCTGGCCCGCTGACGCTCTACGGCAGCCAGTTGCGGTGATCTGATCGAGGCCGCAGGGGCACGCCGGCGGCAGGGCGTCGGCGGCAGCGTGCTCACCGTGGTCGCAGCGCACCGCCCGCGTCTTCGACCTCCTCGATCAGGTTCTCCAGATCGAGCTCGTCGAGCGTCGGGCGCGCAGCAGCGCCGCCTGCATCCGGGACCACGGGTAGAGGTCCTCCTCGTAGAGATCCTTCGCAGGCTTGATCTTCCTGGCCATCGCGGTCTCCGGGCTCGCCGGTCAGGTCGAGCATGGCACGGAAGGGGCGGCTCGCGCTCAAAGGGCGCGCGCCCGGTCGCGCAGCACCGTCTTCTGCACCTTGCCCGTCGAGGTCTTGGGCAGCTCGGTGAACACGATCGACTTGGGCGCCTTGAAATGCGCCAGGACCTGGCGGCAGTGGTCGATCAGCTCCTGCTCGGTCGCCTGCGCGCCGGCCCGCAGGGTGACGAAGGCGCACGGTGTCTCGCCCCACCTGGCGTCGGGCTTCGCGACCACAGCCGCCTCGAGCACCGCCGGATGCCGATACAAAGCACCTTCGACTTCGATCGAGGAGATGTTCTCGCCGCCCGAGATGATGATGTCCTTGGAGCGGTCCTTGATGTCGATATAGCCGTCGGCGTGCATCACCGCGAGATCGCCGCTGTGGAACCAGCCGCCGCGAAACGCCGCCGCGGTGGCCTCCGGGTTCTTGAAGTAGCCCTTCATCACGTCGTGGCCGCGCATCATGATCTCGCCGATCACCGCGCCGTCGCGCGGCACCGGCGTCATGCTTGCCGGGTCCATCACCTCGAGGCCCTCGAGCACCGGGTAGCAGACGCCCTGGCGGGCCTGCAGCCGCGCCCGCTCGGCCGGCGGCAGCGCGTCCCATTCCTGCTGCCAGGCGCACACCGTCGACGGGCCGTAGACCTCCGTCAGGCCATAGACGTGCGTGACCCGAATGCCGAGCTCCGCCATCTTCTGCAGCACCGCCGCGGGCGGCGGCGCCGCCGCCGTCATCATCTCGACCTTGTGGTCGAAGTCGCGCCGCTGCTCGGCCGTCGCGTTGATGAGCATGCCCATCACGATCGGCGCGCCGCACAGATGCGTCACCCGGTGGTCGGCGATCGCGGCATAGATCGCGCCCGGCTCGACCCGGCGCAGGCAGACCTGCGTTCCCGCCTGCAGGGCGATGCCCCAGGGAAAGCACCAGCCGTTGCAGTGGAACATCGGCAGGGTCCAGAGATAGATCGGGTGCAGGCCCATGCTCCAGACCAGGATGTCGCCGACCGCGTTCAGATAGGCGCCGCGGTGATGGTACACGACGCCCTTCGGCCGGCCCGTGGTGCCCGAGGTGTAGTTCAGCGATATCGCCTGCCACTCGTCGGCCGGATAGAGCGGCGCGAAGCCGGGATCGCCCTCCGCCAGCAGCGCCTCGTAGGTGGTCTCGCCGAGGCGCTCGCCGGGCGCCTGGCCCTCCCCGAAGAAGGACTCGTCGACGATGTCGATGACCTGCGGCCTCGCCCGGCAGCGCGCCAGCGCGTCCGCGATGACGGGGGCGAACTCGGTGTCGGTCAGCAGCACCTTCGATTCGCTGTGGTCGAGGATGTAGGCGATGCTCTCCGCCTCGAGGCGGACGTTCAAGGCGTTCAGCACCGCGCCGGCCGCCGGCACGCCGAAATGCGCCTCGAGCGCCGCCGGGATGTTCGGCGCCATCACCGTGACGGTGTCGCCGGGCCGCACGCCGCGCCCGGCGAGCGCCGCGGCGAGCCGCCGGCAGCGCCCGCGAAAGTCGGCGTAGCTGGTCCGCTCCGTCCCGTGAATCCAGGCGATCCGCTGCGGGAAGACGTCCGCCGTGCGCTCCAGAAAACTGAGCGGCGTCAGCGGCGCATAGTTGGCCTCGTTGCGCTCCAGGTTCTGCTGGTAGGGGCTGCTCGGGGGATGCTCGGCGAATCTCACAGGCCCTGCCTCCGCACGACGTTGCCTTTGCGCCCGACATGTGGGCGCAGCCGCAGCTTAGCACCTCCGATCGCCGCTTCCAGTCCCCGGCCGTCCGGCCGCCCGCAGCCGCGGCGAGGCGTGGGCAAAGGTCCGGCGTCCTCCATCCATCTCCATCCGCGCCTCCTGGTGGGCGCAACCGTCGCCCAGCCGGCGGCCGTCCTCTCATGATCGGCCGGAGACCATGCGATGCCAACGTCACACATTCCGACACCGCCGCCAATGCACGCCAGCTCATGGCTAACGGATGCTCGGCCCAAGCTGCCACTGAGCACAATGAATCCCAAGTCACTATAACCCCGAGTGGATTGACATGCGGCACATATCGGACGGAACTGCGTCACCCGTTCCTTCGAGCGGCGCAAAAGTGCCGCATTATTTATTTGCCGCCCCCAAGCTGAAACAAACATGGATCGCACTTGATTCTTTCTGGATATCGATGGAGCCTCGAGAAACCGGCGGAATCCCGCCATTTTTCTCCTCCGCCCGGACCCAGCGCCTCTGCCCAGGCGATTCGGCCCAAAATCCGAAAGCTTTTCAAATCAATCACTTGTGCGGCTGCGCCGTCAATGCGCCACCCCGGCGCATTCCCGTGTCACCCGTCCGATTTCTGCGTCATCGATGCGCCACGAGGCTTGCCGGATAGCGCAATCGGTTCGTGTCCATCGTTGCCGATTGATGCGCGCCGAGGTTATACCGGCTTATGGTGCGATTTCAGGATCCTCCCGAAGCATTCTCGCGGGTCAAGATCGATGCGTTGCTCAAGGACGTCGGCTGGGACCTGACCGACGGCCGGAGCGTGCGCTTCGAATACATGCTGCCCGATGGCACCAAGGCCGACTACGCGCTCTGCGACCGCCACGGGCGGGCCATGGCCGTCATCGAGGCGAAGCGCACCTCGATCGACCCACGAACTGCCGAGACGCAGGCAGCCGGCTATGCCCGCCAATTGGGCGTGCCGTTCGCCTTCCTCTCGAACGGTGCCGAGGTCTGGTTCTGGGAGTACGAGCGCGAGGCTCATCCGCGCGCGGTCAGGACGTTCTTCGCGCAGGAGGACCTCGAGAGGCGCATCGCGACACTGACGACGCGTCGCGACCCGCTAACCGTCCCGATCGATGCCAAGATCGCCGGGCGCGACTACCAGAAAGAATGCATCGAGACCCTTTGCCAGGCCATCGCCCAGGGGCACCGTAAGCTGCTGGTCGAGATGGCGACCGGCACCGGCAAGACGCGGACCGCTGCTGCCCTGATTAAGCGGCTGTTCCAGGCCAACGCGGTCACGCGCGTGCTGTTCCTGGTCGACCGGATCACGCTCGCCAAGCAGACCGAGGATGTCTTCGCCGAGCAACTCCGCGACTATCCCGCCTACGTGTTGAAGCCCGGCCGCCGCTTTCAGGACGAGAAGCGGATCACGATCACGACGTTGCAGAGCATGGTCAGCGTCTATCGCGACTACTCGGCGGGCTATTTTGACCTGGTGATCACCGACGAGTGCCACCGCAGCATCTACGGCAAGTGGTCCGGCGTGCTGAAGCATTGCGACGGTATCCAACTCGGCCTCACCGCCACGCCTTGCGTCGTGTCGCAGG